>NZ_CP101284.1 GCF_024298925.1 Phenylobacterium sp. LH3H17
GAAGAAGGGCGCCTCGAAATCGGGGCAGCTCGATCCACTGGCGGCGACGTTCCCGGCCGAATTGCAGACCGCCCTCTACGCGCTCTACAGCCACTACGAAAAGACGTTCGAGGTCTGGAAGCAGGCCGGGCTGGAAACGCCGCCAGTCTTCATCGTGGTGTGCAACAACACCGCCACATCCAAGCTCGTCTACGAGTGGATCTCGGGCTTCGAGCGCGAGGACGAAGACGGCGAGATGCGCTTCCGCCATGCCGGCCACCTGTCGCTCTTCCGCAACTACGATGAGCACGGCAACAGGCTGACCCGCTTCAACACCCTGCTGGTGGACTCTGAGGCGCTGGAGAGCGGCGAGGCGCTGGACGCCACCTACCGTGAGCTGATGGGCTCGGAGATCGACCAGTTCAAACGTGAATTGGTCGATCGCACCGGCGACCAGCAGGCCGGCGACGCGCTGACCGACACCGACATCCTGCGGGAGGCCATGAACACGGTGGGCCGCAAGGGCAGACTCGGCGAGCAAATCCGCTGCGTCGTGTCGGTGTCCATGCTGACCGAGGGCTGGGACGCCAACACCGTGACCCACATCATGGGCGTGCGCGCCTTCGGCACGCAGCTTCTCTGCGAACAGGTGGTCGGGCGCGGCCTGCGGCGCCAGTCCTACGACCTGAACAAGGACGGGCTGTTCAACGTCGAATACGCCGACATCTTGGGCATTCCGTTCAACTTTACCGCGGCGCCCGTCGTGGCGCCGGTGACCAAGCCGGCCAAGACGACACGGGTGCAGGCGTTGAAGGAGCGCTCAGCGCTCGAGATCACGTTCCCCCGCGTCGAAGGCTACCGCTACGATCTGCCGGAAGAACGGATCACAGCGGAATTCACCGACGACAGCCGTTTCGAGCTGAACCCCGGCAACGTCGGCCCCTGCGTGGTCAGGAACGAAGGCATCGTCGGCGAGGGCGTCGAGCTGACGCCGCAAGTGCTGGAGGACAAACGCCCGAGCGAACTGTCCTTCCACCTTGCCAAGCGGCTGCTCTACACCCGTTACCGCGACCCCGGCGAAGACCCGCCGATGCATCTGTTCGGTGATCTCCAGCGCGTCGTGCGCCGCTGGATCAATGAGGGCTACCTGGTCGCCAACGGCGTTCCGACCGGCGCCATCCTCTATACCGAGCTCGCGGACAAGGCGGCGGAGCTGATCTTCATGGCCTGCCAGCGGGCCAACGAGGGCGAGAAGCAGATCAAGGCGATCCTGGACGCCTACAATGCCAGCGGCTCCACCCGCGTCGTCGCCTTCAACACCACCAAGGACGTTTGGACGACGGCGGCCGACAAGAGCCACGTCAGCCATGTGGTTATGGACAGCGAGTGGGAAGCTGAACTGGCGCGCGTGGTCGAGCGCCATCCCCGCGTCCTGGCCTATGTGAAGAACCAGGGCATGCAGTTTGAGGTCCCGTATCGCGACGGCGCCGTGCCGCGCCGATACGTCCCCGATTTCATCGTGCGGCTAGATGATGGCCGGGCTGAGCCGTTGAACCTCATCGTCGAGACCAAGGGGTTTCGGGGCCAGGACGCCCAACTGAAGGCCGAGACGATGAAGACGCTGTGGGTGCCCGGCGTGAACAACCTCGGAGCCTATGGCCGCTGGGCCTTCACCGAATTCACCGACGTGTACGCCATTCAGGACGCTTTCGACCGGCTGGTTGACGAACTGACCATCAGGGAGGCCGCGTAGTGGCTGAACGGCAGCAATCCCTCGGCGGCTTCATTCCGGCGCAAAGGTTGGCGCAGGCCAACCATTTTGCCGCCGTTTGTGCGGAGCCGGGCTACAAGGGCTCGGCCTACCGGCTCGCGCCGCACCATCGGGAATTCAACCTGGCGCCCTCGATCCGTGAGGCGGCGCCGGCCTACTTCGCTGAAAATCAGATCACTTGGCACATCCACGCCAGCCACGGGCTCTCGTCGCAGGTCTGCTGCCTCAATTTCTTCATGCCCCTGGCCAAGCGGCGGGAGGAGTTGTCGCGGGTGATCGCCAGCGCGCTGGGGATCGAGCCGCCGGAGATGCTGGAGGTCGAGCACGGGCCTGACGGCGAGCCCTGGTTCGTCGGCTTCGAATGGATCGGCGAACGGGATTATTTGAACGAGGGCGGGGCGTCATCGTCGCGCACGCGCGGCGCCAACGCTACGAGTTCGGACGCCATCGTCCGGTTCCGTCATGCGGGCCGGATCGAGACGCTCCTGATCGAATGGAAATACACCGAGACCTATGGCGCGCCCATCCCCAACAAGGTCCGGGAAGGCGCCACGCGCACATCCAACGAGGTGCGCGCCGACCGCTATCGCGAACTGATGTTTGCGCCGAACGGCCCGATCCGGGACGACCTGAACCTGAAGCTGGAAGACTTCTTCTGGGAGCCTTTCTATCAGCTCCTGCGCCAGCAGATGCTGGCGTTCCAGATGGAAAAGGCGCGCGAGGCCGGCACCGAGAGCGTGCGGGTCCTGCATATCTCGCCGGCAGGAAACCGGCGCCTCCATGCGGTGACCGCGAAGCCCTTGAAGCGCTTTGGGACCGACGCCTTCGCTGTGTTCGCGGAGACGCTGGTCGATCCCGGCGCCTTCCTCGGCCGGACCATAGAGCAGGCGTTCGGTCCCCTCATGGCGGAGATGCCGCTGGACCCGTGGGCGGCCTATCTCGCCGGCCGCTACACCTTCCTGGCATCCGCGCCCCAAGCGGGAGCGAACTGATGGCCAGGGCGCCTAAAGGGCCGAAACAGGTCGAGACGCTGGTTCACGACGAAGCCACGCGGCGGAACATCCCGACCGCTGAGCTGCAATCGACCGCGGAATATCTGGAAGAAATGCATCCGCCAAAGCCCGCGCACTATCCGCGCGCACGGCCCTTGGCGGAGGGAGAGCGACGCGAGAGGGACGAGGACTTGGATCCCCAGATCATCTGGAACGGGGCGCGTATCCGCCTGACGCCGGCGCAGGTGGCGCAACTGCACGAGACGGGCGAGGTTGAGCTGGGCGACGCCCAACTGGTCTGGCGCGGCAAGGACACCCAGGATTGGTCGGACCTGATCGTCCAGACACCGCCGCTCTACATCCAGGAGAAAATCCACCCCAAGGCCATCATCGACGACCTGAAGCGCCGCTCGGCGGAAGGATCGAAGGCGCCCGAAGAACTCGACCTGTTCGCCGACTTCAACGGCATCGACGCCGAGGCGAGGACCGAATTCTACCAGCACGACCAGCACTGGTCGAACCGGATGATCCTGGGCGACAGCCTTCAGGTCATGGCATCACTGGCCGAGCGCGAGGCCCTGGCCGGCAAGGTCCAGTGCATCTATTTCGACCCGCCCTACGGCATCAAATTTAACTCGAACTGGCAGGTCTCGACTCAGAGCCGCGACGTCAAAGACGGGAGACAGACCGACATCTCGCGCGAGCCTGAACAGGTGAAGGCATTCCGCGACACCTGGAAGGACGGCATCCACTCCTACCTGACCTACCTGCGTGATCGGTTGACGGTCATGCGCGAATTGCTGACAGAGTCGGGATCAATCTTCGTTCAGATTGGAGACGATAACGTCCACTTGGTGCGGGCGGTCCTGGAAGAGATATTCGGGCGTGAGAACGCAATCTCCCAAATCTGCATCGCCAAGACAGCAGGACAGACATCCCGATATCTCGCGGGGGTGGCCGATTATATCCTGTGGTTCGCCAAGGACGCGGAGCGACTGAAAATCCGGCGGCCGTTAAAGGAGAAGTCGTTAGCTGATGATCTCTCTGGCGTTTACCGGTGCGTCTTCGACAACAACCTCCAAGTTCGGCGCCTCGATGACAGCGCTCTTGCGGCCCACGTCAAAGACCATGGAGATGATGGCGTATTTCGCCTCGACAACATCACCAGTCAGAGCGTTGGCCGCGACAAGGGCGAAGGTGCGGCGTCCTGGTTTCCTGTTTCAATAGAAGGCAGGGAAATCAGACCCTCGATTAAGGTTCGATGGAAAACGAACGAGATCGGGATGGATCGCCTTCTCAAGGCGAGGCGGGTGAACCCGGCGGCAAATTCGCTGACCTATGTTCGCTACCTGAAGGACTTCCGCGCTACGGAAATCGGTAACGTCTGGACCGACATGGGTACAGGCAGCTTCACCGAGGACAAGACCTACGTCGTCCAGACTGCGGTGAAGGCCGTCCAGCGGTGCATTCTGATGGCCACCGATCCGGGGGACCTCGTCCTCGATCCGACTTGCGGCTCCGGAACAACTGCATATGGGGCCGGCGTTGGATCACCATTGACACCAGCCGGGTCGCTCTGGCGTTAGCGCGCACCAGGTTGATGAGCGCCCGATATCCCTACTTTTTGCTCGCCGACAGCCCGGAAGGCCGGCGAAAGGAACAACAGGCCTCAGGCAAGGCACAGCCATTGTCTGACGCCCAAGGCGACATTCGGCAGGGCTTCGTCTACGAGCGCGCGCCCCACGTCACCCTGAAGTCCATCGCGAACAATGCTGAGATCGACGTGATTTGGGAGACCTGGCAGGCGAAGCTGGAGCCTCTGCAAGCAGAGTTGAACAGCGCTCTCGGCGTGAGTTGGGAAGAGTGGGAAGTCCCTCGCGAGCCCGCGACCTCCTGGTCGAGTAATGTGGTCGGTGTCCACAAGGCCTGGTGGGATGCCCGCATCGCCCGGCAGAAGGAAATCGACGTCTCCATCGCCAAGCGCGCGGATGTCGAACTACTCTTCGATCGGCCCTATCAGGACGCCAACCGCGTCCGCGTCGCAGGTCCGTTCACCGTTGAAAGTCTCTCTCCTCACCGCGTCGTACCATCTGACGCCGACGCCATCGCAGGGGAAATCGATGCATCGGAAGGCCGGCGGCGTCGCAACCTCGCCTCGGCGCCACCCGCCGACTTTTCCGCCATCGTGCTGGAGAACCTGAAAACGTCGGGTGTGCAGCAGGGCGCTAAGGCGGACAAGATCGTCTTCACCGCCCTTAGCCCGTGGCCGGGCGAGTACATCGCCGCCGAGGGCCGGTTCATGGAGGGCGAGATCGAGCGGCGCGCGGCCATCTTCATCGGCCCGGAATTCGGGACCACTTCGCGCCCCGACCTGACGGCGGCGGCCCGCGAGGCCACCGACGCCCGCTTCGACGTGCTGATCGCGGCGGCCTTCAATTTCGAGGCCCATGCGTCCGAGTTGGTGAAGCTCGGTCCGCTGCCGATCCTCAAGGCCAAGATCAATCCCGACCTGCACATGGCCGGCGAGTTGAAGAACACAGGCAAGGGCAATCTCTTCATCGTCTTCGGCGAGCCGGACGTGGAAGTCGAGACATTGCCGGGCGACCAGATCACGGTTCGGGTGAGGGGCGTCGATGTCTTCGACCCCAACACCGGCGACATTCGCTCGGGCGACACCAAGTCCATCGCCGCCTGGTTCATCGACACCGACTACGACGAGGAAAGCTTCTTCGTCCGCCACGCCTACTTCCTCGGCGCCAACGACCCCTACAAGAGCCTGAAGACTGCTCTGCGCGCCGAGATCGATGAGGCCGCCTGGGCGACGCTCTACCGCGAAGTCTCGCGCCCCTTCGACCGACCCAAGAGCGGGCGGATAGCCGTGAAGGTGATTAATCACTTCGGGGACGAAGTGATGAAAGTGTTCCGGGTTTAGCGATGGGCGTTGGGAGGAGGGCGAAGAAGGGTGCGAAGACCTACATCTGTGCGCTGGAAGGTCAGGCACGCCCGCTGGGTGACGAAAAGGCCGCCGTATGGATACCCTTCAGCCGAGCTGAGAGAGGCCTGTCCGCGCCGTGCCCGTAGTCCGCAGTTTTCCGACCTTCGAAGGCCCCGACTGGCTCGCCCAATTGACCAGCTCTGCCCTGACCCGTGGTGCCTGCCTGACGATCAACTGCACGACGTGCGGCGCGACCCCGTTCAAGCAGGCGCTGTGGGCGCAGGCGACCGCAGCAACGCCGCTTCTTCCTGAAAATGAAATCGCGGAACAGCTCGCGACCCTGCCGGAGGACACATCGCCGGAGGCCCTCCGGTTCGTGATCGACCAACTCTACAAGCGCGTCGGGCAGGCGGGGTTGGACCGGCTGGCGAGGTCGTTCGCCGACACGCCGGCCGGATGGGAATACCGGCGTATGCAGGCTCACGCTAAAGCCATCGCGAGACAGCGGGCCGACAACACCCATCTTAACAGCCCCGAATACGCGGAGGAGCGGAGAGCCGAGCGCGCCGCACAGCATGCCGAGCGGCTGGCAGCGAAGGCCATACGGGACGCCGCGCGTCGCGACGGGGGCGATGCCTGAGGATGGACTTCCGCATCGCCGACACCTTCACGGACGCACTCGCCCGGCTCCCCGCCGCGGAGCAGAAGGCCGTGAAGGTCAGCGTGCTGGACCTCCAACTCGATCCCTCCGCGCCCGGCCTTCAGATGCACCGCATCGACAAGTCGAAGGATGCCAACTTCTGGTCCGCGCGGGTCAATCGCGACCTACGCCTGGTCCTGCACAAGACCGCCTCCAGCATCCTGGTCGCCTACGTGGATCACCACGACCGCGCCTATGCCTGGGCCGAGCGGCGCCGGATCGAGGCGCATCCGCGCACCGGCGCCGTTCAGATCGTTGAGGTCCGTGAGCTGGTTGAGGAAGCGCGGCCTGATCTTGCGCGCCTCTGGACGGAGGCGCCAGCCGAGGCGCCGGTGGCGGCGCCCGCCCCCGTGGCCGTGCCTGCTGCGCCGCTGTTCGCCAAGCTGGACGACGACGCCTTGTTGGCGGTCGGCGTGCCGGAGGACTGGCTGTTCCCCGTGCAGGCCGCGACCGAGGCAGGCTTCTTTGAGCTGGCGGAACACTTGCCGGCGGAGGCGGCCGAGGCCCTTCTGGACTATGCCGCGACAGGCGTTCTGAGACCGCCGGAGGCTGTGGTCGAAGCCGAGGCGCCGGCCGATCCCTTCCGGCATCCCGATGCTCTGCGCCGCTTCCTCACCGTGGAGTCAGTGGACGAGCTGCGCGCCGCGCTCGATGCGCCCTGGGACAAGTGGTCGGTGTTCCTGCATCCGTCGCAGCGGGCTGTCGTCGAGCGCAGCTACAACGGGCCGGCTCGGGTGGCGGGCTCGGCCGGAACGGGCAAGACGGTCGTCGCCGTCCACCGCGCCGTTCGCCTGATCCGGGACGATCCGGCCGCGCGGGTATTGCTGACCACGTTCTCCGAACCCCTGGCCGGTAGCCTGCGCGGCAAGCTGGCGGTGCTGGCCGGGCCAGACACCTCGATTGTCCCGCGGATCACGATCGCCTCGTTCGAGGGCCTGGCTGGCGAGCTGTTTCAGCTCGCCTTCGGTCGCAAGCCGCGTGTCGCGTCGGCGGACCAGGTTGAAGGCGCACTCGCCGGCGCCGCGCGCGACGCCGGCCTGAAGGGCTTCTCCCAACGGTTCCTCTCGGCGGAGTGGGCAAGTGTCATCGACGCGTGGCGCGTCGGCGACGCCGGCGCCTATGCCGAGGTGCCGAGGCTCGGCCGCAAGAACCGGCTCGGCAGTCGCCAGCGCGAAGCCTTGTGGCCGATGTTTGAGGCGGCTGAGGGATCGTTGAAGGCGCAGGGCTTGCTGACCTGGGCGGGCGTGTTCCACGCGCTGGCGGACCACTATGCGGCCAGGGCGGACAAGCCTTTCACCCATATCGTCGTTGATGAGGCGCAGGATCTCGGCGTGCCGGAACTGCGCCTGCTCTGCGCCATCGCGCCGGACGGCCAGGACAGGCTGTTCTTCGCCGGCGACCTGGGCCAGCGCATCTTCCAGCAGCCGTTCTCCTGGAAGGCGCTGGGCGCCGACGTGCGCGGCCGGTCTACGACGCTGAAGGTCAACTACCGCACCTCCCAGCAAATCCGCGAGGCGGCCGACCGGCTACTGCCGAACATGGTGCGCGATGTGGACGGGCGGGAGGAGGAGCGCCGCGGCACAATCTCGGTTTTCGAGGGGCCATCGCCTGAGATCACCTTGAGTGCGGACGGACAGGCGGAAACCCAGCGCGTCGCCGATTTCATTCGGGAAGCTGTCGCCAGCGGCATCGCGCCTGCGGAGATCGGCGTCTTCGTGCGCTCCCGCCGTGAGCTGCCCCGCGCCCGCGCCGCCGTGGAGGCCGCTGGCCAGCAACCGGTTGAGCTGTCCCAGCGCCAGATCGATGTGGGCGATAGGATCGCCATCGGGACGATGCACCTCGCCAAGGGCCTGGAGTTCAAGGCCGTGGCGGTCATGGCCTGCGATGACGAAGTGTTGCCCTCGGCGGCGCGGATCGACTCGGTCGTCGAGGAGAGCGATCTTGATGACGTCTACGAGACCGAGCGCCATCTTCTTTACGTCGCCTGTACCCGCGCACGGGACCGCCTGTTGGTCAGCGCCGTGACGCCTGGTTCAGAATTCCTCGCAGATTTTGGGTAAGGGTGGATTCTGTTCTAAAAACGCGTTTTAAAACAGTGTGTTGTGAAAGACGCATAACATTCATTATCGGAAATAATATCTTCGCACCGTTCGCCCAAAGCCACGTCAGCGCAAGCGCATCTCAATGTCTGGGCGAGCCGACGTGTCCCTCCGCAGGCGGTCAGACCGCTTTGGCTTGGCCGCGTCAAGGACTCGGCGCACGCCGACGGCAATCTGGTCACGGGTGAAGTGAGTATTTTACGGCAAAGCTTGACGACAAGGGCGATTTTCGCGCGTTTCACAGACCGGCGAGAGTTCTGCAAGTGATGATGACCGCCACCGAATGCCGCGCCAAGGCGGCAGACTTACTCCGGACTGCCGACATGGCGACAAGCTATGCCGTGATACTGAACTACGAAGCTATGGCACAGCAGTGGCGTTGGCTTGCTGAACAAGCCGAATGGCAGGACGCTTGGCACCAGAATAATCGAACTTTGTGGCCGTGATCAGGGTCGCTCAAGCTGCGACCAGCTCACTAAGCAGGGTTACAATCGCCGCGACATCATAGGGCTTGGATATGAAATGCCCCCCTGGCGGCAGCGCGTCGGGAACGCCCCGGCCGGACGTCACGACGATCGGCGTGCCAGGGCGACGCGCGTAAACGCGGTTGGCCACGCCAAGGCCATCGATTGGGCCGGGCATCTGAATCCCGGTGAACAGGACATGGAATGCGGCACCGGACTCCAACACCAGGACCGCCGAAACACCGTCTTTGGCCTGAATAACGACAAAGCCGGCGTCTTCCAGGCAATCGGCGAGGGTGCCACGCACTAGCGCGTTTTCGTCGACCACAAGTGCAGTCGGTCGGGGTTCCACGCGCAATCTCTCTGTCCACTTAGCCTACCACGCAAGAAGGTGCGCGTGGCGGTGACCGATGACAAGCGTAGCCATCCCGCATCGTTAGATCTCACGTTTGTCCTAGCACTGAAGGCGCGCCGCCAAGGCGGTCGTTGAGCAGTCTGAACGACTTGGTGATCGCGCTCAGACCTTTGGGGCCGCTTCGCGCGGTCGCGGTCAGTGATGCTGCTGAGGCTCGCGGGTTGACGCCGCCTTGCGCCGGAGGTTGGCTGCCGGCGGTTACGATCGCAAAGCTGGGCACTATCGAAAATAGGGTGGGTTTCCCGTATCTGGTGACCTAGTTGCGAGGTCGGCCATTTCGTTCAAGACCAGCAGGTCTAACCATCCGCCGTCGATATGAAGCGTGACGCATATCTCGACAATCGCCGGCCCAAGTCCGAGCCTGACCAGATCCCGCACGGCGGTTCGGTGGTCCTCCGTGGCGCAATCGAACTGGTCCGACATTGGCGTCCTCGGCCCAGATGAGACCCAACTTGTTATCGCCGACTCTATTTTACGTCGATAGCGGTCGCCGAGTAGTGATGTCTGGGATGACCAGTCTTCAGCTCGGACGATTGATCCCCGCGCCGTCGAGCACCAGGCGCACCTTGATGGCCAGCTGATCGATAGTGAAGGGCTTGGAGATCAGGGCCACGCCGGAATCCAGAACCCCGTTGTGGACCACGGCATTCTTCGTGAAGCCGGTTGTGTAGAGGACCTTCAGGTCGGGGCGTGTCTCCCGGGCCCGATCGGCGAGCTGGCGGCCGTTCATGTCGGGCATGACGATGTCGGTGAACAACAGATCCACCCGCGGCGTCACTGCCAGGACTGCCAACGCCTGGGAGGCGTCGCCCGCCTGGACGACCGTGTAACCGAAGTCGCGCAGGGCCTCGACCGACAGGAAGCGGATCTTCTCATCGTCCTCGACGACCAGGATCACCTCACCAGCCTGGGCCTGGGCGGACTCCGCGCTGAGCGCCGGCGCCTCGGCGTCAAGATCGACCTCGGGGCCGACGAGACGCGGCAGATAGAGCTTCACCGTCGTCCCGACGCCGGGCTCAGAATAGATTTTCACATGGCCGCCCGACTGCTTGACGAAGCCATGCACCTGGGAAAGGCCTAGCCCCGTGCCCTTGCCGACGCCCTTGGTGGTGAAGAACGGGTCAAACACCCTCTCGATCACGTCGTCGGGCATTCCAACGCCGGTGTCGGTCACCGAGAGCAGCACATATTGGCCGGCGACGGCTTCCGCGTTGGCGGAGTGATAGGCGTCGTCGAGATGCGCGTTGGAGGTCTCTACCGTCAGCCGGCCGCCCTCGGGCATGGCGTCGCGTGCGTTGATCACCAGATTCAGGATCGCATTCTCGAGCTGCCCCGGGTCGACGAAGGCGCGCCAGAGGCCGCCGGCCAACACGGTCTCGATCCGCAGGTGCTCGCCGATGGTGTGACGAAGCATCTCAGACATCCCGCCCATCAACTTGTTGACGTCGAGTGACCGGGGTTCGAGCGGTAGCTGGCGTGAGAAGGCTAGCAGTCGTGCGGTCAGCAGGGCAGCGCGTTGCGCGCCTTCAAGGGCGTTGTCGATGCAGACCAGCGCGCGGGCGCGGTCGGTGTCGAGGCGGCGCTTGGCGATATCGAGCGAGCCGATGACGATCGACAGCATGTTGTTGAAGTCGTGAGCGATGCCGCCGGTTAGCTGGCCGATGCTCTCCATCTTCTGCATCTGCCGGACCTGAGCCTCGGCCGCTTCGCGGGTCGCCAGCTCCTCCTTCAGAGAGGCGTTGGCCACCTTGAGATCGGCGGCCGACGCCAGCAGGTCGGCGTTGGAGGACTTGAGTTCCGCAGCCGAGACCACGGCGAGCGCGAGCCGGGTGTGTGCCTGGCGAAAGGTGATGAAGACCAGGATCAGGATCACTAGGCCGTTCACGACGAGGACGGCTTGGGCGAGGCTGGCCTGGCGGACGGCCGTGCGTTCGCTGGCGTGGAGCAATTCGGTCTCCTGCGCCTTCATCGTCGTCACAACGTCGCGGATCTGGTCCATCAGAGCCTTGCCGACGCCAAGCCGCTTGGATTCGGCCGCCCCGGCGTGATCGCCAGTCCGATAGAGCGCGATGGTCTGACGCAGGCCCTCCTGTCTGGCGATGGCCAGCCCGCGCAGGGTTTTCATCGACGTCTGCTGAAGGGGATTGTTGGCGGTCGCCGCCGTCACAGCTTTGATGTCCCCATCGACGCGGCTGACCGCAGCTTCATAGGGCTTGAGATATTCATCCTGGCCCGTGAGTAAAAAGCCGCGCTGGCCGGTCTCGGCGTCCTGGAAATCCGACAACACCGTGGAAAGCCGGCTTTCCACTTCCAGCGTGTGGCGGACCAGAGCGAAGCTTTGCTTTTGCTGATCGGCGAGCCAGACCGATCCCAGGATCATCACGACGAGCAGGGCGAAGCCTACCAGGAGCGTCAGCTGTGATCGATTGTCGGAGGTCATGGCGACATGCATGGGGCCGCGACCAAGCCTAAGCAAGCGTTGAAGCACAGGTTCCGTCGTGGCTTTGATAGCCGCCGATTGATCACGCGCTTTGAAAGACCGATGGATACTCCGAGACTCGGGCAAATTCTGAGATCCGGTAAGAATTCCCCGAGACGTTTCATGTGGCCCGACTAGATCAATCTTCACCATTGGCGACCGCCGGGCGAGGCACGCGGGCCCCCTTTCTCAGGCGATCTATATGACCCAGCGAATCAACAGCCCACAGAACTCGGGCTTTCGCCCTCAAATGGCCGCTTACGCAGCGGAAACAGTCAAAATCTTCGAAAGAGAGCGCCATCGCGCGCCGACCTGATGGGTCGTCGGAGTGATCCCGCAGCTGCGTCTGCCGGCACAACTCTAAATCACATAATTAAGTACATTGTGGGCCTTTTAGGTAATAAAAGGCCTTGACCCGCTGTCTGCACCAACCCACGGTTGGTCGGCCCGGCCTTTCACGGGCTGTCGAGACGGAAGGATCCAGCGATGAGACCCATCTCCAGAAATCGTCGTGGGATCGCTTTTGGCCAGCCGATGGGCGCGGTTCTGCTGCTCGCCGTCGGGGCGGCTCTCGTGATGGCGGAACCCGCTTGGGCGGCCGGCGGCGGTACGGCCATGCCTTGGGAAGGCCCGCTCACGACGATTATGAACTCGCTTGCCGGACCCGTGGCCAAGGCGATTGGCGTGATCGCTATCGTCATCACCGGGCTGGGCTTTGCCTTCGCCGAAGGCGGGTCGGCCATGCGCAAAGGCATCGGCATCGTGTTCGGCCTGGCCATCGCGTTCACGGCGACGACCTTCGTGACCAGCTTCTTCAACCTGACCGCCGGCGCGGTGTTTTAGGATGGTGGGATCCCGGATCGAGGGTTTCGAGATCGGCTTCCACAGTTCGCTGTCCGAGCCGGTGACCATCGGCGGCGTGCCCCGGATGATCGCGGTGTTGAACGGCACCGTGACCGCGACCCTCGCCCTGGGGCTCCAGGTCCCGATGATCGGCATCCCCTTGGGCCTTGCGGTCCACGTCTGCGCCTACTGGCTGACCAAACGCGACCCCTACTTCTTCGACGTGCTCGGCCGCCACATCCGCCAAAAACCCTACTGGGACGCCTGATGGCCCGCCGCCCGTCTTCGTCGGGGGGGCCTGCACGTTTTGGCTCCCCTCCCCCCTTTGTCCTGTCTCCACGGCGCCAGCCCGAAGCTGGCACTCGGCTTTCTCGGAGGAGGCTTCACTTTGCTCTATTTGAAGGAATACCGCCCGAAGGCTGAGCGCCTGTTCGACCACCTGCCCTGGGTCGCGTTGATCGGCCCCGGCCTCGTCCTGAACAAGGACGGCAGCTTCCAGAAGACCCTCAGCTTCCGAGGACCGGACCTCGCCAGCTCGACGGATGCCAGCCTTGTGGCGATCCGCGCCCAGCTCAACAACGCCCTTCGCCGTCTCGGCTCGCGCTGGTGTTTGCACATCGAGGCGCTCCGGGCAGCCTCCCAGGATTATTCGGCCGGCGAGTTTCCCGATCCGGTGTCCGACCTCATCGACGATGAACGGCGTGTGGCGTTCGAGGCGGAGGAGCGGCACTTCGAGAGCCGCTATTTCCTCACCCTCACCTACCTGCCGCCCGAGGAGGCGATCAGCACCGCCGAAAGCCTCCTGCTGGAGAACGCGCCATCCGGCCGCGGCGCCGCGGGGATGTATCGCGCGGCCCTCAATGACTTTCTCGGCACGGTTCGCCAGGTGGTCGATATCCTGACCGCCATCATGCCCCGCGTGCGTGAGCTCTCGGATGATGAGACGCTCACCTATTTGCACGGGTGCGTTTCCACCAAGCCCCACTACGTCCGCGCCCCCGAAACGCCGGCCTATCTCGACGCCTTCCTCACCGACGACGACTTCCAGGGCGGACTTTTTCCCAGGCTCGGGAAGAACTTCATCCGCACGATTTCGGTCCGCGCCTACCCGACGACCTCCTCCCCTGGACTGCTCGACCGCCTCAACGAGCTGGGCGTCGGCTATCGCTGGGTTTGCCGCTACCTGCCGCTCGACAAGGAAGACGCCCGGCGGGCTGTGACCACGCTGCGCAAACGCTGGTTTGCCAAGCGTAAGGGGGTCATGGCTCTGCTCAAGGAGGCCATCACCCACGAGCCTTCCCAACTGGAAGACCCGGACGCGGCCGCCAAGACGGACGACGCCGATGCCGCCTTGGCGATCCTCGGCGGCGACTTCGCCTCCATCGGCTACTTCACCCCGACCGTCACCCTGATGGACCGTGACCCCGACCGGCTGGCCGACCGGGTTCGTGAGGTGGAAGGCGCCATCAATCGGGTGGGCTTCGTCTGCAAGGTCGAGGATATCAACGCGGTCGAGGCCTGGCTCGGAAGCTTGCCGGGGCAGGCCTATGCCGACTTGCGCCGGCCGTTCGTCTCTTCCCTGAACCTTTGCGACATGATGCCGATGTCGGCCATCTGGCCCGGCCCGACGCGCAATGAACACCTCACCGCCGAGTGCGCCAAGCGCGGCCATCCCGGCAGCCAGCCGCCCCTCATGGTCACGCGAACCGCTGGATCGACGCCGTTCCGTTTCGACCTGCACCAGGGGGATGTCGGCCACACGATGGTGGTGGGCCCGACCGGCGCCGGCAAATCGGTGCTGCTCAATACGATCGCCACCCAGTGGCTGCGCTACCCCGAGGCCCAGGTGTTCTTCTTCGACAAGGGCGCCAGTTCGCGCGCGGCCACGCTGCTCACCGGCGGGCAGTTTTTCCACCTTGGTGGCGACCAAGGCGAACTCGCTTTCCAGCCTTTGGCCGAGATCGACGGCGCCGAGGACCGCGCTTGGGCGCAGGAGTGGGTGCAGGATCTGGTGGCCGCCGAGGGCGTGGAGATCACGCCGCCGGTAAAGGAAGAGATCTGGGGCGCGATTAAGAACCTCGCGGCCGGCCCCCGCGAACAGCGCACCCTGACGCTTCTGGCGGCGACAATCCAGGACCACACAGTGAAGGCGGCCTTGGCGCCCTTCACCCTTAGCGGGCCGCACGGCCATCTGCTCGACGCCCACCAAAACCTCTCGTCGGCCGCCCGTTGGCAGACCTTCGAGATGTCGGATTTGATGGCCAGCAAGGCCGCGCTGGCTCCGGTCCTCACCTACATTTTCCGCAGCCTGGAGAAGCGGTTCGACGGCCGGCCGACATTGCTGGTCCTCGATGAGGCCTGGCTCTTCCTGGATCGGGGAGCCTTCGCCGCGAAGATCCGCGAGTGGCTGAAGACGCTGCGCAAGTTCAACGTCGCCGTGGTCTTCGCCACCCAGAGCCTGGCCGACATCGCCAACTCCTCGATCGCGCCGGCGCTCATCGAGAACTGCCCGACCCGGGTCTTCCTGCCCAACCCCGACGCCCAGACGCCACAGATCCTGGCGCTCTACGAGGCGTTCGGCCTGAACGCGCAACAGGTCAGGATCATCGCCAACGCCACGCCCAAGCGGGAATATTACTATCAGTCGAGCACCGGCAACCGGCTGTTCGAGCTAGGTCTTGGGCCCCTGGCCCTGGCGACCGTGGGCGCCTCTTCGCCCGGCGATCAGCAGCTCATGACGGCGCTCCTTGAGGAGCACGGGCGGGCCGGGTTTGCGCCGGCCTACTTTGCGGCGGCCGGACACCCTGACGTCGCGAAATACCTTAGCGACCAACTCGTCGAGGCGAGGGTCGCATGACCATGCCTCACCAACCCGATGAAACGACGGAGGCCCATCCTGGCCACCCTCCTCCCGTCGCCCCCTGGATCAACGCCTTCGCGGGCCTTGCGTCTCGGGTGCCGTCGCGCTGGAGCCGGACACGCCGGCGTCGGCGGCTACTGTTCCTGGCCCTGTGCGCGCCCGGCTTCGTCGCGACCTTCGCGATGCCGTTGCACCACAACTTCTTCCTGCTCGTGTTCGGGATCGTGCTGTTCGCCGCCGCGGCCCTGTTCCGTGCGCTGACCGAGCCGCTCTTCGAACGCGCGGACGCCCCCGGACCGCAGATCACTTCCCCTTCCCCACCCCCCTCGGAGGACTCTCGCCATGCGTAGGCTCGTCGCCACTACAGCCGCTGCGGCGGTCCTCAGTCTCGGTCTCAGCACGACCGCGCCGCCGCAGGCGCAGGCGCAGATCGCAGTCATCGATCCGCAGGCGATCATCCAGGCCATCAAGCAGGTGGAGCAACAGCTCCAGATGATCACGCAGCTTCAGCAGCAGGTCGCCAGCCAGGCGGCCATGCTGCAGAAGCTTGGCGTCGACGTCACGGGTCCGTTGCAGCAGATCGCATCCGAGGCGACGCAGCTTCTCCAGACCGCACAGGGCATCGGCTACCAAGGCCAGAATCTCGCCCAGCAGTTTCAGCAGGCCTATCCGACCGACCTGAAGGGGATGAGCTTTGCCCAGACGCGGCAGGCGCTGGCCGGATGGCAGGCCAACAGCCGCCAGACCCTCCAGGAGGCCATGGCGACCCAGAACCTGATCGTCCGCTCGCAACCGACGACCGCAGGGGCCGTCAACGCGGCGGTCGCCGCTTCCCAAACCGCCGCCGGGCAGACGGCGGCCATCCAGGCGACCAATCAATTGCTGGCGAGCCTCAGCACCCAGCTCACCCAACTCCAGACCATCCTGATCACACAGGGGCGGGCTCAGCAGATCGCCGAGGCCCAGGCGCAAGGCGCCCGAGCGGCGGGGGCCGCTGAGAGTCAGCGGTACTGGAACGTCCAGCATCCTGCCAGCCGCGTGAAGAACCCGGGGGATCTATAGTGCGCCGTCTCGGATTTTTGGGCCTGATCGCCCTGACGCTCGCCGGATGTAACCCGGCCGGGCCCGCCCATGACAAGGCCTACTACCTCGCCCACGCCGATGAGCGGGGGGCGATGCTCGAGCGATGCCGCAACGATCCGGGCAGTCTCGGCAAGTCCTCCAACTGCGTGAACGCCCTGGCCGCAGCGGGCGAAGTCGAGAGCAACCGCTTCTGGGACGTCAAGAAGCCTCGCAGCCGGGTCGAAAACCCCAGCGGCCTTTAGGCGCGTGTCCAGGAGACGATGATGGCGACCGCCGACCCCGCAGCACTTGACGACTTTCTGAACCGCTTCCGCAGCCAGGTGGATGCAGGCTTCGGGCTGATCCAAGGCGACGTGGCTGGAACGCTGGCGGCGCTCGTCGTCATCAGCATCACCATCACGGCGCTGCTTTGGGCGATCGATGAAAACCAGAACGTACTGGCCTCGCTCGTCCGCAAGGTGCTCCTCGTGGGCTTCTTCGCCTTCCTCGTCACCCAGTGGGCGAGCCTGACAAAGACGGTCGTCAACGGATTTGCCGCGCTCGGTCTCAAGGCCGGCGGCGGAGCGATGAGCTTGGCGGACTTCACGACGTCGCCCTCCAAGATCGTGATTTCGGGCATCGAGGTGGTCAAGGGCCTCATGCTCTACGTCAAAGAGGTGGCCCCGGGACCGATTGAGTTCTTCGCCCATATCGACGTCGTCTTGATGGCTTTGGTCGCGGCCATCGGAATCTTGATCGCCTTTGTCATCCTCGCCATCGAGATCGTGGTGACGATCATCGAGTTCCACATCGTTACCCTGATCGCCTTCGTGACGGTGCCGTTCGGCGTGCTGACCCAGACCTCGTTTATGAGCGAACGCGCGATCGGCTACGTCATCTCGGTTGGCATAAAACTCATGGCGCTGGCCATCGTGGTCAGTCTCGGCACCACGGTATTCGACAGCTACACGGTCTCGGCCGCCCCGGACATTAACGAGGATGTCGGCCTGCTCCTCGGGGCTGTCGTGATGGTGATGCTGGCGCTGAAGATCCCCGCCATCGCCGGTGCGCTGATCAGTGGCGGCCCGCAGCTCAACGCCGGCGGCGCCCTGATGGGCGCAGCGGGTGTCGCTGCCGGCGTCGCCGGCGTCGGCCTTGCGGCTCGAATGGCGGGCGGCGCAATCGCGCAAGGCGCGGCGGCGGGCGGTGCCAAGGTGGCCGCAGCGCGGGCTGCGTCTGGCGGCCTGTCGTCAGGTGGAGGAGCCCCTGGCGGCGGCGGCGGCGGCGGCCCGAGCCCTCCCGCCAGCCCAGGGCCAGCTCCCACTCCAAGCCCGGCCCCTGCCAGCCATAGCGCGCCCGCGCCGGTTTCGGGCGGCCCGTCGGCGTCCAAGCCGGAAGCCCCCGCAAGCGACGCCGGCTCTACGTCGCCGATCGTCGCGCGAGCCCGGGCCCGTCGGAGCGGGTTGGGCTCGGCGGCGCGTACCAGCGCCGCGTCCGCGGCCGCCAGCGGTGACTCGAACAGCCCCGGGATGTCGGCCTCGCCGATCCGTCCCGACGATGATCCCAAGTCCTAGAGCCCCCTGGAGAACCGCCATGTTGAACGCCTTCAGGAGACCGCAAGACCGTTACGGCAGCTCCGCGCCGGTCGAGACCCCCTATCAGCGCGCTGCGCAGGAGTGGGACAATCGCATCGGCTCGGCCGTCGCGCAGGCGAAGAACTGGCGGCTTGCCGCCTTCTGCTCGCTGGGCCTGGCGGCCCTGTCGCTTGGCGGGTTCATCTACCAGGCCAGCAACACCAACATCGCCACCTTCGTGGTTCCGATCGACAAGTACGGCAGGCCGGGTCGCATCGAGGTCGCCGGGCAGAGCTACAAACCATCGACGGCGGAGACGGGCTACTTCCTGGCCGACTGGGTGACGCGGACCCGCTCCAAAAGCATCGACGCGATCGTCATCCGCGACAACTGGACCGCCGCCTATCGGTTCGTGGCGGGCTCCGCCATCGGTCAGCTCAACGACTACGCCAAGACCCACGACCCCTTCGCCAACGCCGGCGCCCAGGCGGTCAGTGTCGAGATCGTCTCCGTCCTCGCCCGCAGTCCTAACACCTACCAGGTGCAGTGGCGGGAGACGACCTTCGACCAGGGCGCCACCCGCGCCACCGAGAACTGGACGGGCCTGTTCACCGCCAAGATCAACGCGCCGAAAAACGAGGCCGAACTCCGGGCCAACCCCCTCGGCATCTACATCACCTCGTTTCAGTGGAGCCGGGAGCTTTAGTCATGACACACATCTTCCTCCGGGCCTGCGGCGCCACCAGCCTCGCCATCGGGCTCGCCCTCGCGGGCAGCTCCAACGTCTCCGCCCAGGTTCAGCCGGCGCCGGCGCGAGCCGTTCCGCCCTCCGCGCCACCCCGCGCTTTGGCCGTGGTGGTTGCGGCGCCACGAGCAGCCGCCACGGCCGTGCCGGTTCAGCCGCCCCGCCGTCGGCCCGTGCGCCGCGCGACCTATGCTTCGCCGGTGCTGCGGACCGTTCAGGCGGGCAATGACGCAGCGCGGTCGTTGCCCTCGGCCGGGGCTTACCTCAATGCCGCGCTCTACTACGACTTCGAGCCGGGGCGGCTCTATGTGGTCCACACCAGCCCGCGGTTTCTGACCGCGATCACCCTTCGGCCCGGCGAGAAGCTGATCTCCAAGGCGGCCGGCGACACGGTTCGATGGGTGCTCGGCGAAACAGTTCAGGGCGCCGGAGCCGGCCAGCAGGTGATCGTCTTCGTCAAGCCGATCCGCGGCGGCCTGCGCACCAACATCATCCTGACCACAGACCAGCGGACCTATCTGCTCGAAGCGGTCAGCCACGAGGGCGAGACCTATACGAGTGTGATCAGCTGGAATTATCCGCAGGAAGAGATGCGCGACGCGCAGGCGGCTCGCGCGGCGGCCGACCAGGCGGTCGTGGCCAGCAGCATCGCCATCGACCGCCTGAACTTCGCCTATCGGATCCAACCGATCGGAGCCCGGCGTGGTCCCCGCTGGCAGCCTCTGCGGGTCTTCGATGATGGCCTGAAGACCTACATCCAGTTCCCCGCCGACCTCGCGGCCACGGAGGCGCCGCCGCTCTTCCTGATCGGTCCGAACAAGCAGGCCGAGCTGGTCAACTACCGGTTCGCCAACGGCTACTACGTCGTCGACCGGATGATCGATGTCGCCGAACTGCGGCTCGGTGAGGGCCGCCAGGTCGTGGTGCGGATATCCCGCACCGGCGGGGCGCGCTGAGATGAGCCATCTGCCTCCCGACCCGCCCTCCGAGGGCGTAGGACCGATGGCCGCGCCGGAGCGCAAGGCCTCGCCCGCCAGCGTGCTGACCGGTCCACGTCCGCCGGTGACCCGGTGGAATCGCAAATACCTGCTGGCCGGCTCCGCCGCGCTGGCCAGCGTCGTAGCCTTGGGATTCTATCTCGGCTTTGGCGGGTCCCACACGCGGGCGGCCAAGGACCAGGATCCGCAAGCGGCCGCCGACACCCAGACGCCGCAACGTCCCGAGATCGCCAACCGCTTCGCGCGGGGATACGGCGATCCGGGCCTGCAGGCCTCCGCGCCGGGCATGGCCACCCTGCCCCCGCCCAGCGCGGACATGGCGGAACAGCCAGCGGCCGGCGTCGCTGCCGCGCCCCCAGCGCCGCCGGTGGACCCCGCCGTTCAGGAAGCTCGCGATCAGGCGCGCGCGGCGCGCGCGGCCGGTCCCTTCTTCGGCGGACAGCCGGTGCAGGTGGCCGATCGGGATGTGGCCGCGCCCGCGGCGGGGGTGGCGGCGTTCGCCGGCCGGGCCGCCCCGCCGGCCGAGCGGTCGGCAGAGGTGCAGCCGCAGAACGGCCAGGGCGCCAAGCGCCAGTTTCTGGCCGGCTCTCGGTCCGAAGACTACCTGGCCAACCCGCTGCTACCGCCGCTCAGTCCGTGGGAGGTGAAGGCGGGAACCCTGATCTCGGCCGCCCTCATCACCGCGATCAACTCTGATCTGCCGGGCGAGGTCATCGCCCAGGTGACCCGACCGGTCTACGACCACGTCACCGGGCGCACCGTGCTGATCCCGCAGGGCGCCCGGCTGATCGGTCAATACGACAGCCAGGTCGCCTACGGTCAGCAGCGGGCTTTGATCGCCTGGAACCGGATCGTCATGCCCGACGGCCGGTCGATCAATATCGGCTCGATGACTGGGGCCGACCTGTCGGGCGCCAGCGGCCTTCGCGACCGCACGGACGGGCACTTCGGCCAGCTGGCGCGCGGCATCCTGCTTTCAACGATTTTCAGCATCGGCGCGGCGTCCGCCCAGGACGCCGGCACCCGAAGTTCTGGCGGCCTGGTGGTCAATAGCGCCGCCAGCGGCATTTCCAACCAGGCCCAGCAGACCGGTCAAAGGATCACTGAGCGTGACCTGAACCGCCAAGCCACGATCACCGTGCGCGCTGGCTGGCCCCTCCAGGTCATCGTCAACAAGGACATGATCCTCGCCCCCTACCAGTAAGAGAGAGTTCCAGTGACCCAGACCGCAGAGAAGCTCGGGCTGTTCCTGTCCGAAGGCCTGCACCAGGACATGGTGTCGGCCGCCGAACGACTGAATACGCGCAAGAATCCTCGCGGCTGTGTGCGGCTCATCTATGAGCGCGCCTTTCGAGAGTTGGTGGAGGCGCTGGAGAGCGGTGTCGAGATCGCCTTCCCCGCTGTGCGCGGTGCCAAAGACCGGGTGTCGGTGCGCCTGTCCCGGCCGCTCTGCCTGCGCATTCGCCGGCACACCGACGGTCTCAATCTCAAGCTGACGGACTTCGCCTTCGCGGCGATCGACCGCTTCCTTCAGTCCAACAAAGGAGACGCCCATGACGCGACCCGTCAAGCCTACCCTGTCCTTGGCTAAGATCGACCTCGAGGAGAAGGTGACAGACCTGCGCCTGCGGCTGCGCGGGAAGCTCGCTGTCGACCTGGTCGACTATCAGCGCGCCTACGCCCAGAGCAACGCCCAGGAGATCGCGCTCGAACAGCTCGTGCCCCACATCCTCTCGACCTTCATGGAGGCGGATCGAGGCTTTCAGGCGTGGCGCAAGGCGAACCCGACCAGCAAGGTGTGAAGGCGAGCCGGCCCGCACACCAATCGACGGCCCGACTAAACTGGCTTAGCTTTGCCGTATGGCGATCAGGTTCAATGCACTTCTAGCCGATGAAGGCATCGATCCAGCGACAGTGCGGCTCCTGCGCCATCAGACCGGCAAGGTGCGTGGCCGAACCCCCTACAGCTTATGGCGCGACGATCTCGAAGGGTTCGAGCGCTACCAGAGCACTCAGGACAGTGCGCCGCGCGAAAGAGCGAAGTTCGTCGGGCCCTATTGGGCCAGTTTCGTCTCCCCTTCCCCGGGCGCGACGCTCTTCGTCGGTCTTTATGGGGCTACGCGCACCGGCGCTGTCACACCCGGAACGATCGATCCCTTCACGGGCGATCACGTTGGCGGCCAGAAGGGCATGGTGACGCCCTATGACCAGTATAACTGCCGCCGGCTTGAGGCCCTGAGCACATACATCGGCCGCCTCTTCATTCATTGGGGAGATAGCGCCAGCGCCAACAGGGCGTGGGTCCAGCGCGCGGAGAAGCAGGACAAGGTCATTGTCGAACTCACGCGCGTTTTCCAGGAGGAGACGTTCCCAGGCTTCACCAAGCTCGTTCGGCCGCTTTCTGAAATCGAAACGATGCCCGTCACCTGGCAAGAAGTCCTCCGCGCGTCACGGGGCGTCTACCTTCTCGCCTGTCCCCGGACGCGAGAGCACTATGTCGGTTCAGCCTACGGCGAGGACGGTTTTCTTGGCCGCTGGCGCAGCTATGTAGCCACGGGGCACGGCGGCAATATCGGCCTCCGCGGCCGTGACCCCAGCGACTACCTCGTCAGCATTCTAGAGGTGGCCGGCTCCAGCGCGACCATCGAAGACATCATCGCGCTTGAAGCCATTTGGAAGGTCAAACTTCATAGCCGCGACATCGGCCTCAACCACAATTGATCCCAGGAGCCGACCGTGGCCCAGCCGATGGAACCTCACCTTTTTGTGGTGGTCGAAAGTTTCATACCGGCGAGCACCGCTGGCCTCCACGGCGAGATCCATGTCCGGCCGGTCGCCGGCCAAGGCTACGACACCACAATGCACGTTCGTTGCCCAAAGGCGCTGGGTCGCGACCATCCCTTGGGGACGAGGTTTCGCATCCGGGCGAAGCTCACGGACCGGGAGGGCGGCAGGCCATTCCTGTCGACCCACCACAGCTGGCCCTATGACGTCCTCTGACCACAAGCGGTAGATCTCTGAGTCGGTGGCCGGGGACTCGTTTCTGAATATCCGTCAAGCGCACGAATCGGCCCTTTTTGGTCGAAATGGTGCAATTCCAAGTCTTCAGCTTCGCCCAGACTCACTGAACGCTGAGTCCGACTGAGTCGCGCGCCAGATCCTCTGCGCGCGCCTGGTCGCCCATGAGGACTTCACCTTGACCTAGACGAGACCCCAAAACGGCGAAAGCCCCCAGTTGACGCTGGAGGCTTTCGGAAATCGCAGGCGCCGTGTGGTAGCGGCTTGATTGATCGGGACCAACCTAGAAGGCGCTTTTTGCGTCGTCAAGGCCCGAATAGGAGACCTATTGTCTTCTGCCTGCCGGTTTCGCACCGTCGAAACGGCCTCGTCCCAGCACGAAGGGACGACATGCAAAGCGCATTATCCGAGGACGACTGGCGGCCAGGCTTCGCCAAGCGAGCCCCCAACTTCGACGCGGTCTGCGAGCAGGCCCGCGCCTGGCGTTGGAGCCCGGGCGAAAGCATCGCGCGTATCGCCGCGGCCGTGCTGAAGGGCACGCCCACCCTCACCATCCAGCAGCGGATGACCCTGCTGCTCTATGTCGAGCACCTCAATCAGGACCGCCTGGAGAAGGACGTCGCCTGCGTCTGGCCAAGCACGGCGCTGATCGCCGACTACCTCGGCTGCAGTGAGAGCACGGCGCGCGCCAACCGGCGCGGCCTGGAGGCGGCCGGCTACATGGTCCGCGACTACAATCGCGCCAACCGCCCCGCCGGCGTCGAAGCCTATGACCTGGCACCGCTGGTGGCGCGCCTGGACGAAATGGAGGCCGTTGACGCCGCGTTCCGTGAGGCGGCGCAAGCTCGCCGAGCCCAGTACCTTGAGCCCGTGGTGTTTGCGCAGAGATATGCCGCCCAGGCGCCTATATCCCGGCGCCTAGAACAGTCCCATAAGAACGACAGTTCCTCTGTACAGGATAAGGACACGCCTTCGCCGCGAAGTTCCTCCTTTGCGCGTCCGGCTACGCCTCCCGCGAACGGCAAACGCAACGGATCCTCGGGCCAACGCCACAGCAACGGAACGTCCAGCGCCATTTGCTCTCCAGGGGGAGCAAGCGGCTTGGGCGGTGCTCAATCCGCGCCCTTCGCGGCGGCGGAAATGGTGCGCCAGGAGCTCAGGGCCGCCGTCCAGGTCTGTCCCAGGCTGGCCGCGCTGGTGGGGGATCATATCCTCGCCGACCCCGCCAGCGCAGGCCCTGCCGATGTCGCCCGGATCGCGGCCGCGGCGGAAACCTGGCTCCCGGAGATCGAACGCAACAACGCGCTGTCGGTCGGTTGGGGCTGGGCCCGCCACGGGCCACGGGTGATCGCGATGTTGGCCATCGCGTTGGAAGACCCGGCAATCCAGAGCCCTTGCAAATACTTCGGTTGGATGGTCACCCGAACCGCCCAGGGCGCGCCCGATCTGCGCCTAAACCTCGCCCGGATCATGCGGGTGAAGGGGGAAATCCCGCCGCCGGAGGTCGCCGCGCCCGTGGCCCTGATGGCCGCACCGGGGACCGACGATCCGACCTGGCTGGCCATCGCTACGGCGCTCCGCGCCATCGTGCGCGAAGGCGCCTATGGGAGTTGGTTCGGAAAGGTCGGCTTCCACGGCATCGAGGACGGGCTCTTGACCCTGTCGACGCCGAGCGGGATCGCCGCAGACCGGATCAAACGGGACTACGTGACCGCCATCCTGCAGGCGGCCGAGGTCGCCGAGGTGTTCGTCGAGCGGGTCTTGGTCACCCTGCGAAAGGACCATCGATGATTGGGCGCAGCCTGTGGGTCGTGCTTGGCCTGATGCTCGCCGCGGCGAGCCCGGTCACGCTTAGCGGTCAGGCCGGCGTCGTCGATGGCGACACCTTCACCCTCGGCTCCGAACGGGTCCGAATGTGGGGGATCGATGCGCCGGAGGGCCGACAGACCTGCAAGGACGCCGGCGGCGGGAACTACCGCTGTGGTGAGGTGGCGCGCGACCGGCTGATCGGGTTGATCGCGCGCCGCAATGTCATCTGTGAGGTACGGGACCGCGACCAATATGGCCGGGCCGTCGCCCGCTGCAGGGCTGGCGATCTCGATCTTGGCCTGGAGATGGTCAAAGGCGGCTGGGCGCTGGAATATCGTCAATTCAGCGGCGGGACCTACACGGCGGCGGAAACCGAAGCGCGCCGAGCCAGGCGCGGGGTCTGGGCGGGCACCTTCGAGCGCCCCTCGGAATGGCGGGCGGTGGAACGGTCAGCCGCGGCGCCTGTACCAGCTTCGGCCGAGCTGGCCGCGAGCGGCGGATGCGTAATCAAAGGCAACATCAACGCCGCGGGGCGGCGGATTTTCCATGTGCCCGGCCAGGAGGATTATGCCGCGACACGGATCGACCTGTCGCGCGGCGAGCGCTGGTTCTGTACGGCGGCCGAGGCGCGGGGGGCTGGATGGACGGCCGCCAGGCGGTAGTCGGTGATCAGTGCTCCGATCCCGTCAGATCCACATTCCAAAAGTCCAGGACCTCGCGCACGGCGTCATGGCCAAAGTGTTCGAGGGCGGGGTCGGCGAGCTGCTGGCGGAACCGCGCCTTGCGCTTGGCGATCGCTGCGCGCACCCGATCGCTGTAGGGCGCGGTGCCAGGCGGGAGAGTGCGCCGCTCGGCCGTTGGCCACGCTTCTGGATATCCCGCTGGAATGACGCCCGCCCGGACGCGCTCGGCGCCGACCCGGACATCCTCATGCTCGCAGGCCCATCCGTAAAGATGGTAGGCGCAGACCCGCAGGCACTCCTTGATCTGCGGGACCGCGTCGGTGAAGCCCTTCAGCGGGGTCGGAAGCCAGGTCATGTTGCCCACGCAGGAATAGAAGCGTGGGTCCTGGACGACGTTGCTCTTGCCGGCGAAATTCTCGTCGTCGTAGCCCCAGATGTGACAGACGGTCCAATTCTTCGGCTTCGGCGGCGTTTTGACCCCAAGCGCCTCGACCAGCGCCGTCGCGGCTCGGATGTTTTCCTCGACCTTGGGCACGCCCTTGCCGCTGACCAGAACCTTGCTCCAGGCCGCGTCGTAGCGGGGCCGGCTTCTCGCCGTGTCTGGGCACCAGATCGGCAACGCCTTGAAGGTGTCGGGATGCACCCAGCGCGCCGTGCGGGCGATCATCTCCATAACGAGCGGCAGCTCGTGTTCGATTTCGGACAAGCCGTCCGGGACCTCGAACGCCGTCATGATCCAGGCCGCTCGCGGTTACACGCCCATCCCGTCATCCGAGTTGAGAAGCGCCGGGATCCTGGCCAGCCGCCCGGGTCGCGGCGCTGGGCTGCTTGTCCGTGGACAGAATGATGGGTCCGAAATAGCCGAAATCATCGCGGCAGGCGGCGACCGCCAGGCTGACGTCGCGATAGAGCTTCGGGGCGTCAGACTTGAACTTGGCGAGCCGGTATTCTCCGGTGCGCCCGGCCAGGCGCAGCCAGACGCTCCAGTCGCCGTGTTCGCTTTCGGTCAGCCGGACCTCTTTGAGCGAGCCGCCACGCTCCAGATACATCGAGACATTGCGGGCCCGGATGGCCAGCTCAGGGTTCGCGCCGATGACCCAGGCTTCTTCGCTCCGGCCCTCGTCCCCCGCGATCTGATCAGTGTTCATCACGGAATGCCCCAAACTCATGATGGGCTTATCTTGCTATAAAAGCACATGGCTGTCGCCCTCCTGATCGCCGTCTGTGACGATTTTGCGCCGCCAATTCCCGGGCTATCGCCTCAATTTCAAGCCTGTGAGTTGCGATGCCGAGGGGGGAGCTTCGGTTTGGCGAGTGATTGGCCAGGATCAGGTCTGTCTGTGGATTTGGGGGGGAGCGCCCTCCCCCTGAGTCGCAGGCGTTGCGGTCTGCGCCTACCCCCACCAGCGGGGGATGCCCCCGCAACGCCCCCGGGGTCAGATCCCGAGCGGCCGTCGGCCGCGGACGGAAAGGGTGGAGGCAGGCTTGGGGTGGGTGAGTTTTGGTCAGGCAGTCCCGGGAGGTCGCCATGTCCTTGAGACCCATCGTCCAGGCCCTGGGCGGCGATCTCTATGATCGCGGCCAGAGGGCGAACATTCCGGCGCCGGGCCATAGCGCCGCCGACCGTTCCGTCTCGCTGTTGCTGAAGGACGGGCGGATCATCGTCCACACCTTCGGCGATGGCGACTGGCGCGCGGTGCTCGATCACCTGCGCGGCGAGGGCCTGGTGGACGCGCACAACGCCCCGACCACCCTTAGCCAGTCGCGCCGGGCCTCGGCGGCCGGGAACGCCGGCACGACGATCGAGCGATTGAACGCCGCGCGGCGGATCTGGGAGGCGGGGAAGGCCGTGGCCAACACCCTTTCTGAACGCCATTGCCGGCTGAGGGCGATCACGCGCGCCCTGCCAGGACCACAGGTGCTTCGCCACTGCGGCCAGGCGCCGGTCTCGGCCTATGCGGCGGAGAGCCGCCATCATCGCCCCGCCCTCCTGGTCGGCGTCAGCGATGCGACGGGCGGCCTCACCGCCGTCGAGCTGACCTATCTCGCGCCCAACGCCCATCGGGCGGCGGACCTGCGTCTGAACCGCAAGACGGTCGGCGCCGTGCCCGCCGGGGCAGCGGTTCGGATCGATGAGGCGGCGCCGGAGATGCTGGTCGCCGAAGGCTTTTTCACCACGCTGTCGGCCAGTGAGCGGTTCTCGCTTCCGGCCTGGTCGCTGATGTCGACCCGCAACCTGCGAAGCTGGATCCCGCCGCCTGGCGTGCGCTCGGTGCTGATCGCCGCGGATCGCGGCAAGGATGGTGAGGCTTCGGCCGAGCACCTTCGCGCCAAGCTGGTCCGGGCCGGCCTGAAGGCCTGGGTCGAGTTGCCGTCGGGCGTCGTCGGCGATTGGAACGATGCGGTGAAGCACTCGTGACGGCGACAGGGGCCTCAATCCCGCAACAGATCTGCTGCAGTAATCAGTGAAATACCTGCTCGAAGGCATCTTGCCAATGCGCTTGGCGCGCCAGATCGTCCCAAGTTCGCGCCATCTGAAAATAGGAAACGCGATGTTGGATTACGGTACAATTTTCGGCCATCGCCCGCAGTCTCACAGCCATTTCTCGGCACTCGTCTTCGGTACGCATATCTGAAGCGTGATCTCTTTCGCCACGGAAGTATCGAGGAGATTGCATTCTTTTGGGAAATGGGACGGCGGGAAGTTCCTTGATGACCTCGGTCGAGGTCGATTGTCCATGCCGAACGCTCCAAGCATGGGGCCGATCGCGTGGCTGCTGAAAGGAGAGAGGGAGGGCTGGAGGGGGTGCGCCAAGGGGCAGGATGACCCTCGCCTCTGACGCCGGAGATGATCCCCATGACCCCCGCTGCTGAAACCCCCGCTGGCGTTCCCAACACCCAGTTCGTGCCCCTGTGCGACCTTGCGATCGCGCCGGAGAACCTTCGCGCCAAGGAGCCGGCCGACGACGAGATCGATCGGTTGGCCGAAACCATCTTCAAGGCTGACGTTGTCGTGCCCCTGTGCGTGCGACCCGGCGCCAGGAAGGAGCGGCCCTTCATGGTGCTGGACGGCCGCCGCCGGCTGCTGGCGCTCCGCAAGCTCCTGGACGCCGGCCGGATCGCGCAGGACTGGCCGGTGAAGTGCGAGGTGTTCTCCACCCGCGAAAGTCAGGCGGCGGCCACTATCCTCACCGCCGCGGAGCGCACGCCCGTTCACATCGCCGACGTGATCGTCGCCATCGGCAAGCTGCGCAAGTCGAAGATGGACACCGCCGCCATCGCCGGCGCGCTCGGCTATGACGAACTGGAGATCAAGCGTCTGTCGGCCCTGGCCGGGCTGCACGCCAATGCGTTGAAGGCCCTGCGTCTGGGCAAGATCACCCTGAAGCAGGCCCGTCAGCTGGCCCGGATCACCGATGCGGACGAGCAGGCCGACATCGCCCAGACCGCCCTCGATGGCTATCTGCAGGACTATCAGCTTGCCGCCCGCGTCGAGCGGGGCCGCACTGACGTCAACGATCCGCGCTTCGCCCTGGTGGGCCCGCAGCGCTACGCGGCGATCGGCGGGCGGGTCGAATCCGACCTGTTCGGCGAGCTTCCCGACGTTCTTTTGGACCCTGATACGCTGACCGAGCTGTGGCGCCAGCGCACGGAGCCGCTGGTGACCGCGTTGCAGGCCGAAGGGCTGTTCGTGTTCATCGGCCAGAGCCGCGGCTATCGCGCGCCCGACGGCTTCTTCAACCTGCCCTACGTCCACGTCGCGGGGATGAGCGAGACCGCCCGAGCGGCCTACAAGGAGGCCCAGCAAGTTGTCAGGGAGGCGCATGAAGCCCTGGCGGGCGCGGATCTGGCCGCTGACGAGATCCCGGGCCTGTTGGCTTTGCTGCAAGCAGACCGGCAGCTCGCCGCCGCCTCGCTCGAAGGCGGCACGATCGGGGCCGTGATCCTGTCTCCGGATGCCGAGGTCGGCGTCGTCGCCAGCTTCTTCTCCAATCCGGTGATCGCTCAGGAGGATCCTGATGAGGAGGCGGACACCGGCGAAGGCGGGGGTCTTGACGGGCGCTATGGGCGTAGCCAGCCCGACGTTGAGTTTCCCAAGGCCGACGTCGATGTGGAAGGCGCCAGTCACGTCTTCCACGAGACCCGTACCGATGTCGCAACGCGGGGCTTGATCCGCGACCTGGCCGACAACCCCAGCGTCGCGTTGACCGCCCTCCTGGCCCAGCTGTTCAAGCATCTGGCGCTGCACGGCGGGGCTTCGGCGGAGGCGTCGGCGGTGACAGTCTCGGCGAGCGGCTATCGCCGTGGCCAAACCCCGGCCATTCCGGCGCTCGACGGTGAGGTGCGGGCCAGACTTGAGGCGCGTCGCGAGGCCTACAAGACCTCCGGCCTTCGGCCGATTGCCTGGATCGAGGGCTTGGCGCACGGGGAGAAGATGGCGCTGCTGGCCGAGCTGGTGGCCATCTCGCTCGATGTCCGCGAAGCGCGCACCAGCTCGATCCGTCACGCCGCCCGCGCGGAGGCGGCCGAGATCGCCGAACTCTGCGGGTCCGACATCGCCAGCCACTGGACGCCGGACGCAGGCTATCTGGCGGTTCACTCCAAGAAGCAGCTGATGGCGTTGCTTGAGGAGATGGACGCTTCGGACGATCGGGCGCGGACCCTGAAGAAGGACGAGCTGGTCTGCTTCGTGGCGCAGGCCGCCGCGGAACGCCAATGGGCGCCCTCGGCCCTGTCCTGGGAGAGCCACGCTTCCCTGGAGGACGAGGCGGAGGAGCCGGCGGCTGACGAAGAGCCCTCCGAGGCGCCGGAAACGAGCCTTCCCTCGGAGGGACAGCTGGCGGCCTGATCAGCTGATAATCGACCCTGAACCAGAGAGCCCCGTCGGCGCCAGCCGGCGGGGCTTTTCGCTGTCTGGGCCCGGAAAGGATGGAGGGAGGGAGGCGTCAGGTGAGCCTGACGGGACGGGAGGGAGGAGCCCTCCGCCGCAGGTGATCTGGACGCTTCCCCATGAACGCCTTCCTTCCGCTCTTTGCCCAGGCGCAGGTTTCTGGTTCCGCCGCAGACAAGGCCGCCAACATCTTGGCCGCTGCGCGGGCCATGGTTCCCCATCTCAACCGCTCGCGGGCGCTCGACCGAAAGCTGGTGGCGGGGGTGATGACCATGTCCTTCGGCGGCTCGGACGCCGACGGCGCCTGGTGCTGGCGCGATGCCTACGACGCCATGGAAGCCGCCGTGGTGTTGCAGCTGCGCCGCCTGGCGCCTCAGATCAGCCGGCTTGAGGACGCGCCCGCCGAAATCGTCGCCTTGCTGGCCAGCGTCACCGAGCTGACCCTGACCCACACGCGGCGCAGCGAAGAGCAGGTGGCGCTCGATCAGTTCTCCACGCCGCCGGAGCTTAGCGCCCTGGCCGTGGCCGCCGCCCAGATCCGCCCCGGCGACCGGGTGCTTGAGCCTTCGGCCGGCACAGGCCTCCTCGCCATCGTTGCCGAGGCGTGCGGCGCGGTCCTCGACCTCAACGAACTGGCCCCGGGTCGAGCCGAGATCCTTGACGGGCTGTTTCCGGCGGCCTCGCGCACCCGCCACGACGCGGTCCTGCTGAAGGACATCCTGCCCGGTTCCGGCAGCTTCCACGCCGTCATCGCCAACCCGCCGTTTCAGCAGTTGGAGGACCATCTGCACGCCGCACTCGATTGCCTGGCCGAAGGCGGCAGGCTGTCGGCGATCGTGCCGTCCCGGCTCTTCGAGGACGCCTGCGCCATGCAGGCCCTGGGCCGCCGGGGCCGCCTCATCGCGATGCTGGTGTTCCCGCAACGGGCCTATGCCAAGCACGGAACCTCGGTCGAGACCGGGCTTCTGGTGATCGACCGCGCCGGGGGGAGCGTCCCCTCCCCCTGCCCGGTTCTGGCTTGCGAGACCCTGGCCGACGCCGCTCGTCTGGCGGCGGGGGTCGCCGCTCGCCCCACGGCTCAGCCTCGCCAGTTCCGAGCCGTCTCCAACGTCGCCTTCCTGACCCGGCGGGCCCGGGCGCTGGCGACACCCTCGTCACGGCTGGGGTTCCTGGCGACCACGGCGCCGGTCGCCTATGCGGTGAAGGACTGGTCTGGCGAAGGCCACGACGTCGGCCTCTATCAGGCCTACGCGCTCGGGCGGATCGACCTGGCGCAGGCGCGACCACACCCCTCCCCGCTCGTGGAATCCGGGCCGATGGCCTCGGTCTCACCGCCTGCCCCGAGCTATCGCCCGGTGTTGCCGGCCGGCATCGTCGAGCAGGGCCTGGTCTCCGACGCCCAGATGGAGACCATCATCTATGCCGGCGAAGCTCACGCCAGCAGCCTGCCGGGCGCCTGGGTGCTCGGCGAGGCGGCTCACCTGGTCCACCTCGTTGCTGAAGGCACGCTGGGCGCGGTGCAGTTTCGGCGCGGCTTCTTCCTCGGCGACGGCACCGGTTGCGGCAAGGGCCGTCAGATCGCCGGGGTCATCGCCGACAACATGGCCCAAGGCCGGGTGCGGGCCGTTTGGTTCTCGCGGAACGACGCCCTGCTTGAGGACGCCCGGCGCGATTGGAATGCTATTGGCGGGGCCGGCTCCGACATCACCCCGCAGAGCGCCTGGAAGCAGGCCGACGCCATCCGCCTGGACCGCGGCATCCTCTTCACCACCTACGCGACCTTGCGTCAGCCCGCCCGGGGAGATCGTCCGTCCCGGCTCGATCAGATCGTCAGCTGGCTGGGCGCTGACTTCGACGGCGTGATCGTCTTCGACGAGGCACACGCGATGGCCAACGCCGCCGGCGGCGGCAAGGGCTCGCGCGGGGCGAAGAAGGCCTCGCAGCAGGGCATGGCCGGCCTGGCGTTGCAGAACCGTCTACCCGGCGCCCGGATCCTCTACGTTTCGGCGACCGGCGCGACGACGCCGGAGAACCTCGCCTATGCCGCGCGGCTTGGGCTCTGGGGCGGGCCGGAGGCGCCGTTCAACACCCGCGACGCCTTCATGGAAGCCGTCGACAAGGGCGGCGTGGCGGTGATGGAGCTGATCGCGCGCGAGCTGAAGGCGCTCGGGCTCTACATCGCCCGCTCCCTGTCCTTCGACGGCGTCGAATACGAGGCGCTACGCCACCCCCTCGCCGCGCAGGACATCGAGATCTGGAACGCCTGGGCCGATGCCTACCAGCTGATCCATCAGAATCTGCGGGCGGCCCTGGAGGCGGTTGGCCTCACCGAGGACGGCAAGGCGACCAATGGTCAGGCGGCTTCGGCGGTGCTCTCGGCCTTCGAGGGGGCGAAGCTGCGGTTCTTCGGGCACCTGCTCGCGGGCCTCAAGGCCCCGACCCTGATTGCGGCGATCAGGACCGATCTGGCGCAGGGCCGCTCTTCTGTGGTGCAGATCGTCTCGACCAACGAGGCGGTGATGGAGCGGCGGCTGGCCGAGATTCCGCCGGAGGAGTGGAACAACCTGACCATCGACATGACGCCGAAGGACCAGGTTCTCGACTATCTGATGGGAGCCTTCCCGGTCACCGCCATGCAGGCGATCGAGGACGAGGAGGGCAATGTCACAATGATCCCGGTCATGGTCGATGGCGTGCCGGTCGCCAGCCAGGAGGCGCTGCGGCTCCGCGAAGAACTCGTCACCCATCTCGCGTGCCTTCCGGCCGTCTGCGGCGTGCTGGACGCCGTCCTCGACACACTGGGAACTGATGCTGTGGCGGAGATCACCGGCCGGGTCCGCCGGGTCGTGTTGCGTGGCGGCCGGCGTGTCGTCGAGCGTCGCGGCGCCTCAGCGGCCAAGGCCGAGACCGACGCCTTCATGTCCGGCAAGAAGCGGGTGCTGGTGTTTTCCGACGCCGGCGGCACTGGGCGCAGCTACCATGCCGATCTTGGCGCGGCGAACCAGCAGCGGCGGGCCCACTATCTGGTCGAACCCGGCTGGCGCGCGGATGGCGCCATCCAGGGCCTTGGTCGCTCGCACCGCACCAACCAGGCCCACGCGCCGCTGTTCCGGCCGGTGACGACCGATATCCACGGGGAGAAGCGGTTCCTCAGCACCATCGCGCGGCGGCTCGACAGCCTGGGCGCCCTGACCCGCGGTGAGCGTCGCTCGGCGGGCAACGGGCTGTTCCGGCCAGAGGACAACCTGGAAAGCCCGTGGGCGCACCGCGCTCTGCAGGCCTTCTTCGTGGCCCTGCACTTCGGGTCGGTCGAGGCCATGAGCCGCGAGACGTTCGAGACCAGGACCGGGCTGAAGCTGCTGGACACCGACGGCAATCTCAAGAAGTCCGACGACATGCCGGCGATGAACACCTTTCTCAATCGCCTGCTGGCCCTGCGGATCGAGGACCAGAACGGTCTCTTCACCGCCTTCGACGAGATCCTGGCCAGCATCCTCGAACGGGCTTCGGCCTCCGGCGCCCTCGACAGGGGGATGGAGGACATCGTCGCCGACGATCTGGCGATCAAGTCGGAGGAGGTGATCCGCACCGACACCCTGACCGGCGCGCAGACCAAGATCATGACCTTTGAGGTCCGCACCCGGCGGGTGCTGACCGGAGCCGGCGAGGCGCTGCACGGGTTGAACCCTGAGACTCTGGAGTATGTGGTCAACGCCCGCTCGGGGCGCGCTGGCCTGGTGGTGAAAGGCCTGACCACGACGGACGACGACGACCGCCTGGTGCCGGCGGTGCGGATCATCCGGCCGGAGAAGCGCGGCGTCTCGCCCCTCAAGGTCTATGAGGAATCGGCCTGGGAGATCGTGCCTGACCCGATCTGGCAGGCCGCCTGGGACGCCGAGATCGCCGCGGCCGATCCCTGGATCACGCGCGAGCTGGTCCTGGTGACCGGCCTCCTCCTGCCGGTCTGGGAGAGCCTGCCCGCCAAGCAAGCCTCGGTCCGGCGCCTCAAGGCGCCGGACGGCCGCCGCTGGCTAGGCCGTGTACTCGACGCTGGCCAGGTCCCAGGCCTGAAGATCGCGCTGGGCCTGAGCGACGTGGCTAGCGTGGTCGGTGAAGGCTCGAACGCCGCCCATCTCGTCCTGACTGAAAACACCTCGATCATGCTGACCGGCGGCTTTTGGCTGAGACGCGCCAAGGTGATGGATCGTCACCGGATCGAAGTGGTGGGCGCCGCCGCAGACCGCTCGGCCTTCACGTTGCTCGGCTGTTTCGTTGAGATCATCAACTACACGCCGCGCGTCTTCGTGCCGGTGGAGAAGCCGCAGGTGTTGTCGGCGCTGCTGGCGAAGTGGCCGCCGCAGACGCTGCTCCCGGCCGCCGCCTGAGTGATGAAGGCCGTGGGCTTTGGCGCTCACGGCCCTCCAGCACCTGGCTCCGAGGGCCCCGGCCGGCTGCGCTGGGAAAGGACAAAGGCAGGGACCGAAAGGGTTGAGCGACCCGGGAAAAGGCCTGGCGCAAAAACCCCCGAGGATCCCATGACCAATCCCCTTGAGCCGATGATGGCCGATCTCATCGCGCGCATCGAACGCGGTGTTCCGCCCTGGAGGCAGGCCTGGGTCGCCTGCGCCGATCCCAGCTTGCCGCTGCGCTCCGACGGCCAGCCCTTCACCGGCAGCAATGCCTGGCTGCTGTCGTTCGCGGGCGCCATGGGCGGCTATGCCTCGCCCTACTGGTTCACCTTCCGTCAGGCGCTTGGCATCGGCGCGCCGGTCAAGAAGGGAGCCAAGAGCTCACCGGCGATCCTCTACAAAACCCGCGTTCTCGACGGCGGCGACGCCGCTTCGCCTGCGGCCTCCGAGGACGATCCGAGGGTGCTGCGCTACCTGAAGGCCTACGCGGTTTTCAACGCCGAGCAGCTGACAGATTGCCCGGAGGCCTACCTTCGGGCTCCGAAGATCGATCCCGCCGTTCGGGCCGCGGCCCGCAACGCGTTGCTGGACGCCATTCCCGCCAAGATCGAACTCGGCGGCGGCGTGGCCTGCTACAACCGCGCCCGCGACGTCATCTGCCTGCCGGCCCCGGAGGCGTTCGACACGGTCGACGACTATCAGGCGACCTTCGCCCATGAGGCGGTCCATTGGAGTGGAGCGCCGCACCGGCTGAACCGGGAGTTCGGGGCAAGGTTCGGCGACGAGGCCTATGCCTTCGAGGAGCTGGTGGCCGAGATCGGGGCGGCGGCGTTGGGCTTGCGGATCGGCCTGCGCCCTCAGCTTTTGGATGGCCACGCGGCCTATCTCGCCCACTGGGCGGCGATCCTGAAGGAGCGGCCGGCGGCGTTGCTGGAGGCTTCAGGTCATGCGCAGCGGGCGGTCGACCATTTGGAGGCCTTCAGCCGCGTGGATGTGGCCGCCACATCCCTGGCGGCGTGAGGTCGGTTAGCCGTGGAAACCGTTCCCTAACCCGCGGGTTGCTAACTGTCAGAAGTGGTCCTATTTATTCTGACAGTCAGGTGACCCATGCAACGATTGACGGAAGAGATTCTCGAACACAGCCGCACCGTGCCGGAGGGCGCGTTGCTGACCGCCAAGGGGTTGTTGCACCTGGGCCAGCGCGCGGCTGTTGACCAGGCGCTGTCGCGGCTCGCGCGGCGGGGTAAACTGCTGCGCGCCGGCCGGGGCCTCTATGTCCGGCCCGTCGAGAGCCGCTTTGGGGCTCGCGCGCCTACCACGGAAAGGGTCGTGGCGGGCCTGGCCGAGCTGCGCGGCGAAACCGTCGCGTCCCACGGCGCCGCGGCGGCCAATGCCCTGGGCCTGACCTCGCAAGTGCCCGTCCGCAGCGTCTATCTGACCTCGGGTCCGAGCCGGAAGCTGCGGTTGGGCCGCCAATCGGTCGAAATGCGGCACGCTCCGGCCTGGCAACTCGTGCTGGCCGGGCGGCCCGCGGGCGAGATTCTTCGCGCCCTGGCGTGGCTTGGCCCCTCGAAGGCCGAGGGTGCGCTGCTTACCCTGCGGCGCACGCTCCCCGCCTCGGATCTTCAGGCGCTGGCCAAGGCCGCGCCTCTGCTTCCGACCTGGCTCGCGCAGCAGGTGAGCCAGTCGTTCGCCCATGTCTGAGGCCTTCCTTGCGCTTTCGGCCGACGAGCGGCGTGAGGCCTTGGCGGTCGCCGCGTCCGCGTCTGGGCGGCCGGCGCACCTGCTAGAGAAGGACATCTGGGTTGTCTGGGCGCTCGACGCCCTGTTCTCCTCGCCGCTTGGCGAGCATCTGGTCTTCAAGGGCGGAACATCGCTCTCGAAGGCCTACGGCGTGATCCGGCGGTTCTCCGAAGACGTCGATCTTACATATGACATTCGGGCACTCGCGCCGGACCTGGTGGGACAGACCGGTGACGCCCTGCCCGCGACCCGCGGCGAGGAGCGGCGCTGGACCAAGGCGGTCGGCCAGCGTCTCCCGCACTGGGTGGAGGACCACGTCCTGCCAACCCTCCAGGCCAGACTTACGGTCGACGGGGCGCCCGCGCGGCTTCGGCTCGAAGGCGAGAAGGTCTTTGTCGAATACGAACCTCTGGCTACCGGCTCGGGCTATGTCGCGCCGGCAGTCATGCTGGAGTTTGGCGCCCGGTCCACGGGTGAACCCAGCGCGCTGCACGACGTCGTCTGTGACGCCGCCGGACTTGTCGAAGGCGTGGTCTTTCCGACCGCGCGGCCGATGGTGATGCGGGCTGAGCGCACCTTCTGGGAGAAGGCGACGGCCATCCACGTCTTCTGCGCCCAAGGCCGGCTGCGGGGTGACCGTTTCGCTCGGCATTGGCATGACCTGGCGCGGCTCGATGATGCGGGTTTTGCGCAAGCTGCCATCGCCGACCAAGCGCTGGCCCAGGCGGTCGCCGATCACAAGGCCATGTTCTTCGTCGAAAAGGACGCGGGCAAGGCGGTCATCGACTATCAGGCGGCCGTGCATGGCGCGATCCATCTGGCGCCGGACGGCGAAGCCCGCGCCGTCCTCGGGGCGGACTATGAGGCCATGGTCGCTGACGGCCTGCTGTTCGATGACGCCGAACCCTTCGATCAGCTGATGGCCCATTGCTTGGAGCTTGAGGGCCGCATCAATGCGGCCATGCACCCCGCCCCATAGGGGCCGATGATGACGGCGCGCCAGCGCCTAGAGGTCTGGGGTCGTTCGACGCGGACCATCTCTGGCCCTGCGTGGACACCTTGGCCGGCTCGACGTGCGCGAAATCCACACGAGACACAGTTGCGTGGCGGTCTGCAGCCTTTTGGCTCTTGAGACCTCGCCACCGTCCGAGGCCCCCCACAAGGGACGCTGCGCTCAAAGCCCTTGTGGGGGGCCTCGGGCCGTCGGCGCGAGACGGTCGTCGAGCCGACAGGCTCCACACCCCACTCCGAAAGGATGTCTCGCAATGCAGTTTTCTCCACACGCTCCCCTGACCGGCCAGATGACCCACTTCGAGGCCCAGGCCCTGACCCTCGACGACCCCCGCCCCCATCCTCACGAAGAGGCGCTTATCCAACTCGGCCACGCCCTGATGAACGAGGTGCTCGATGTCTTCATCGACACGGCCCTGGAGGATTTCCAGGCAATCGCTTCGGAGAGCCTGATCGGGGCCTTCCATTCGGCGGCACAACGGATCGAACGCGAAGCCGACCGCGCCAGGGATGACCTCAACCGACTGACCCGGGATTTCGACGGCTCGGAGATCGCCGATACCGAACTTCAGACCGCCACCCGCAAGGCCCGCGCCGCCGATGTCGCTACCATGGCCCTCGAATTCGTCCGAGACGCCGCAGCGGCCAGTTATACGACGGCGACCGGTGAGGTCTGGAGCCCCTGGAAGGGCAACGTCAGAGCTTCGAGGACAACCGCCGCACAGATCGAGGCCCGGGATGTCATCCGCTCAGCCAAGGCACGAAAGCACTCCGCCGCCGACCCAGGGGCGACCATCATCGCATTCCGTGGATCGCCGCTCGCAGACACCGCAGAGGACGCGAGCCGCATCTTCGATGCCCTCAATTGGGCTCGCGAGCAGTGGCCGGAAATGGCTCTGGCCACGACCGGCGCCAAGGGCGCCGAGAAGCTGGCGATCAAGTGGGCGAAGTCCAAGAACGTGACCCTGGTCCTGGCCAAGGCCGATTTTGACCGTCACGGACGGGCCGCCCCGTTCCGGGCCAACGACGAGATGCTCGAACTTGATCCGGTCTGCGTCCTGACTCTGGCCAATACCCTGAACGCCGAGCGTGGCGCGGGTCTGCAACCCTTTGGGCCGGCTCTCAATCTCGGTCAGAAGGCCGGCGACAAGGGCGTGCGCCATGTCGTCATCCGAGCGCGGGCATAGGTGCCCGCTTGCGGCGGCCTTCGGGCCGCCGCAGATCGTGGGTCACATTTTTATGGCAAGGCCTGTCCGGCACCTGCGGCAGCTTTCGGACCCAAAGGAGCCAGCCAAGCGAGACCCGTTACGCTAGAAGGCGGGCGCGCCCGGCCACGCATGGCCGAGCGCCGCGAACGCCACCTCAGCAACGTGATCAGCGCCCGCATGCCGATCGGCACCGAATATGACCTTCGCCGCCTTGATGCGGTCGCGCAGCGCCGGATGTGTGTTTGTCTCGCCCCAGTGGTCTTTGGTGAGCAGGGCAATGTTGAAGAGCGCAAGGTAGATTCCGAGCTGACGCTTCTGCTGGACCTTGTCGATTGGATCGTGGGTCGCCGCAGCGTAGTGGCCGATCTTCTCGGTTAGGAAGTTGGTGGCGAACGCATCGCACGACGCCTCCTCAGCCCGTACCCTGTCTTCATCGTCCATCGGGGCGGCGGTCCCGGCCTGCTGGTGCTGGATATGCCGGAATTCGTGCAGCAGCGCCCATCCGGCGGCGATCGTGGCGAGCTCCGCTACCGCCCGCGCCTGGCCGTTGATTGCAGCATCGATATAGACGCCCGGCTGCGGCACCCCCTCCGGCAGGGCGATGCCTTCCGGATCATCGGCGTCGCAGATGAGGTCATAGGTGGAGAGCATGGCGTTCAGCCGGGACCAGTCCGGCGCTGTGCCGTAGTCCATGGGTGTTGCGCAGAACCCCTCCCAGGCGATGAAGGCGCCCAGCCAAAACAGCCGCATCGCTCGATGATTGAAGCGGACGTATCTGTAGGCGCCTGCGTCGAACAGGAACGGACCATCCGGATGGTTGTCATCGTGCACCTGAAACTCCGGCCCGAACTTCGCCCAGAGCTTTTCCAGTTCTTCATGCCGTTCGGGCGCGCACCCAAGGAAGAGCGCCCGAGCGGCGTCTTGAACGTCGGCATCGTTCCGCATGTCGCTCATCGGTGGAGGTCCGCTCTGTCTTTTCAGGCCAGTGATCGACCGGCTCATACCCGCATACCAGCGAGATCGACCTCCACCTAAATCCCGTCGAAAAGCCGCGCCGCATAGGTTCCGCGAGCGGGCGCCCAAGGTGCTGAGGTTGTCAGGGGTCTGGCTGTGGTGATCCGCATGTCGGCGCCAGCACCAGGCCGTCAGTCGTCTCCCGGGGTTGGGCGCTGCGGGGCGAGCTCGTCCGCGATCAATCTCACGAACCTAGGACGGGACGGTCGGGGTCAAAGGCGACCTCGCTGGCGCGAGGCGAACCCCGCGGACCCTCCGACCTTCGCTGCGCTGCGGGCTGGTTTCCACGGGGATTCGTCCTTTGGCCCCTCCCTTTCACCCGCCCTGGGCGGTCGCGAGATCGCGGGAACGAGCCCGTAGATCCAGTAGCGCAAGAGGGAGACGAAAGATGGTCAGCATGGGGATGGCTCAAGCGGTCTATCAACACGCCCACGACTTCTACGACACCGGCAGCTGGTATGTGGTCGCCGAGTGCTGGGACCTTCTGGCCATCGCCGAGGAGCTTGACCGCCAGGAGGAGATCACCGCGATCCCCTTCGAGCTCGACACCGCCGCCATCGCGCACTTCCACCAGATGATCCACCCGCAGACGGGTAGCACGCGGCACTGACCTGGCTCGGCGCCCGCTTCGGCGGGCGCCGTTCCCCCTGCCCTTCTCCCAACTTTGAGGAAGCCGGCGGAACAGGCGTCGAACGAAACCCAAGTCCTTGTGTCAGACGAGCTGGCTGCCACTCAGCCTTGGGGTTGGTGATTCGTTCTGACGTCGCGCCACAGGGCTCGCCGGGCGTTTCCGTCCTTGAGCGCTGCTAGGCTTCTGTTCCCCGTGCAACTTCGAACTCGCGCCATGCGTAAAGCGCGTCCCGGATGGCCTGACGGCCTACACGCCGGTTCTTGAGATAGTCTCTCAGCTCTGCCCAGCAAGCGGCCTCCGGCAGGCCGGGGTCCTGTTTGGCGTCGGCGATAAAGCCGCCCGTCGGCGTATCGGTGACGACAGCCTCTTTGATGTACGCGCGGAAGGTCAGTGCCATGCCCCAGCATAGCGCCACCTGGCGCGGGCGCGATGCTTGTCAAACGGCGGCCGAATTCAAACGGAGCCACTACCGGCCTCGAAAGGGTGCTCGGTCGGGCTCGATTGAAACCAACCGCCTGCCCGGCGAACTGGACTGGGCCGAGCATATCTCCGAGACGCCGGTGCTGGCCTGGAAGGCCCGTGATGTGCGTATGCGCCGTGGTGGTAGGCCCTAGATCTGGCGACCGACCCCGTGCCTCGCGGAACTTGCTGTCAGCCATCTCCCAGTCTCGACGAATGCAGCGATCCATTCCCCCCTGGCGGGTCAGCGCCGCAACGGGTTCCAGGGTAGCTAGGTGGGCCGAGCGCGGCCCCCTCCCCTCGCCCGCCCCGCAGCCGTTGATCAGAGGCGTCGGCGAGCGGCGACTCTTGCCTTGTGTTGAACGATCCGCGTCGCCCCGTGCCCTCGTGGTCCTTGTTCTGATCATCCCCAAGCCGTTGTGACGCCCGGCGGGCTGCGGTCCGCGCGATCAATCACTTCAACCTAGGTCGGAGCGGTCCAGGTCAAAGCCGACCCCGCTGCGCGTGGCGGACCGGATGGACCCTCCGGCCTTCCTCCGCTGCGCTCCGTGCAGGCCGGTTTCCAACCAATCCGGGCTTTGGCCAGTCCTCTTCCCCGCCCTTGCAGGTCGCGTGATCGCGGCAGGGACCGCGAGCCGCCGGGATTTCCCTGGCGGCAGATGGAGAAAGACGATGCTGAACAAGGTCCAATTGATCGGTTTCACCGGAGCCGAAGCGGAAATTCGCACCACATCAGGCGGCAAGAAGGTCGCCACCCTGCGGGTCGCCACCAACCGCTACACGAAGGCGGGCGGCGAGCGGAAGGACTACACGACCTGGCACCAGGTCGAGATCTGGAACCAGGGTACGGTGGGCTGGCTCGGGTCCAAGGGGCTGCCGAAGGGCTCGAAGGTGTTCGTCGAAGGGGAGATCCGGCACGACCGCTACACCGACAAGGACGGTGTGGAACGGTTCTTCTCCAAGGTCGTGGTGGCCACGCCGCAGCACGAACTGCGGTCGCTGGATCGGCCTGAATCCGCTCCGGCCTCCGAGGAGGAGTAGCTTGAGCGCCCGCCCGGTTCGCCGGGCGGGCTCTTAGCCTTGGTTCGGAATCGCCGTAAGTCGCTCACCTTGAGTTGGCGAATTCGACGCCTGTTAAACCCGGCGGGTTTACAATGTTATCAAAGCGCGCACTGTGGGTTGGCGAATGGACGGAAAGCTAAACCAACTTCAGCGCCTTTTGCCCGATGGCCTCCTGGCGGACGCCCGTTGGCTGCAGCGCCATGGCTACTCCCGAAGTCTCGTGGCCAAGTATGTCAAAAGCGGCTGGCTTCAGGCGCCCGTCCGAGGGGCCTATCAGCGCGCGGGCGAAACATCCGACCAGGCCCTCTCGGCCATCGCAGTCGTCTTGTCGCTCCAGCGTCTGCGCCCTCCCCTCCTCGCGGTCGGCGGCCGGACGGCTTTGGAGCTGCTTGGGCTCGGCCACTATGGCGCTCCTGACGGGCCGACCCCGTTCCACCTCTGCGGCGCCGCGCCGCCGCCCGTGTGGGCACGCAGGCTCTTGGGGCCCCGGCTGGCCTATCACCGGCCTTCCCTGTTCACGGCCGACCCGCTTCTCGCCGACGATCCGCAGGCCGGCGGGTTCGAGCGACACTTCACGCACCCTTCGGCAGGCGGCCTGGAGACCCAGCTTATCGTCTCCACGCCGGAGCGAGCCCTACTGGAGGTCCTGGACCTCGTCCCGCAGGTCGCCTCCTTCCACGAGGCCGACGTCCTGATGCAGGGCCTGTCATCCCTCAGCCCTCGGCGGCTCTATGCGCTCCTGGCCGACTGTCGGAGCGTCAAGGTCAAGCGTCTCGCGCTATGGTTCGCCGATCGCCACGGCTATGCCTGGGCGAGCCGCCTCGAGCGGGGCGCCATTGACCTTGGCAGCGGCAAGCGTGTCCTTGAGCCCGGCGGGCGCCTCGACAGCACCTACAACATCACCGTGCCTCGCGAGATGGGGGACGCATGACCGCGGCCCTCCGCTCAGGCCCACAGAACCACGTCGGCAGGGCGCCTGAAGGCGCTGCGCCGGCGGGGGCCGTAGGCGGCGTTTTCGGAGAAGTTGCCAATTGGCAACTTCTGGGATCGAGGCCCCTGCCCTTCCCCAAGATCGTCGCTCGTGGTGGGGTTGGTGATGTCTAAGCGCGCGATTCGACAGCAGGAGTTTGATCTGTTCGTCCCTCGGATGAACAGCCTGCCGCTGAAGGATCAGCGCGAGGTCATGGAACGGCCGTTCTTCTCGCTGTCGAAGCGCAAGCGCCTGAAGCCGATCGAATACACCAGCCCCGACGGTGAGGTCTGGGTCCACGTCAGCGCCAACCCCGCTTTTGGCATCGCCACCATCTGGGACGCCGACATCCTGATCTGGGCGACCTCACGCATCAATCAGATGCGGGAGGCCGGCGAGAACGACCTGCCCCGGACCCTGCACACCACGACCTATGATCTCCTCAAGGCGATCAAGCGCGACACCGGCGGCAAGGGCTATCGGGAACTCCAGGCCGCTCTTCAGCGGCTGGAGGCCACGACGATCCAGACCTCGATCCGGGGGACTAAGCGCAACACCAAGGCGCAGTTCGGCTGGCTCGACGAATGGATGCTGGAGTCGGACGCGGTCACCGGCGCCCCCAAGGGCCTGACCCTCACCTTGTCCAACTGGGTCTATGAGGGGGTCATCAAGGACCGGTCGTTGCTGACCCTGCACGCCGACTATTTCGCCCTCTCCGGCGGCGTTGAACGCGCCATCTATCGGATCGCGCGCAAGCACGCCGGTGATCAGGCCTCGGGCTGGACGTGCCGGGTTAGCGTGCTGCACGAAAAGACCGGCAGTGAGAGCCCGCTGAAGCAGTTCAACTACCTGCTCAAGCGGATCGTCGCCGCCAACGACCTGCCCGAATACGACGTCAGTTTCGTCAACGCCGCGAACAACTCGCCGGCCGTCCATTTCATCCGCCGCGACGCCGTCGAACGCGCCGCGCTCAAGGCGGATCTGGCTCGCCTGGCCGCTGATTCGGAGCGCCGGGTCCGCGAGGACGCCCGCACGCTTGCCGTCGATGGCATGTTTGAGAAGCGCAGGGTCCCACCCTCGGGGGAACGATGACCTATTCCACGGGGGAACGGTGACCCGAGGCACGGGGTTTCAGTGACCTTTGGCTCGGGGTATTGGTGACCGAGGCCTTTCGGAAACCCCTGCGGCCTATGGGGTTTCCAGGCTTTTGGCGGCCTTTAACTCTGTCTAACTTTGTCCATAAGAATTCTCTAACGGGGCGCGGCGGACAGGCTGGCTTGCCGTCGCCTTGAACCATGAGGGTTCAGGCTCGGCGCGCTGTTAACTCATTCTTCATTGTATCTGACCGAAAACTTGGCAAATTCCAGCTATCTCGTTGGATATTTGCAAAGGAGGAGGCCATGGCGAAACTTGCACTCGCGGAAAGTGCGGTCTCTGGACCCGTCCTCCTCGACGCCATGACGGCGCTCAGCGACCGCGCCCATGACGTCATCACCCGCCTGCGGGCCACGGTGTTCGCGCCCGGCGAGGAGAAGATCGTCGATCTGCGCTTCACGATCACCAAGGCCGCCGAAATGGTGGGCCGGACTTCTGAAGCGATCCGCCAGGCCGAGGCCGATGGCCGCCTCCCCGCCCCCAGGCTTAGCGCCTCGAAGCGGCGGGAAGGCTACAGCCTCGCCGAGATCAACCATATGCGCGATGTCTTCGGGACCCGGCCACGTCGTGGGCCCGAGGATCCGCCGATCGTCCTGGCGGTTCAGAACTTCAAGGGCGGCGTCGGCAAGAGCACCCTCACCTGCCATGTCGCGCAGTACCTCGCGCTCAAGGGCTACCGGGTCGCGGTGATCGATTGCGACAGCCAGGCGAGCACCACGACCATCTTCGGGTTCAATCCCGACATCGACATCGATGACGAGGAGACCCTCCTCCCCTTCTTCCGTCACGGCGGAGAACCGGACCTCAAGTATGGCCTGCGGGCTACCGCTTGGCCGGGCATTGATCTGATCCCCGCGAACCTCGGGTTATACCAGGCGGAATATGAGGCGGCGGCACGGCTTCGCGGCAATCCGGACGCCCTGGACCGCCTGCGTCGCGGCGTCGAGGGTATGGCCGTCGACTATGACGTGGTCCTACTGGATCCGCCGCCGGCGCTAGGGATGCTGTCGCTGGCGGTACTGCGCGCCGCCAACGCCCTTTTGATCCCGACGCCGCCTTCGACCGTGGACTTTGCCTCGACCGCCCACTTCCTGCGGATGATCGTGGAGACCCTGGAGGTCATGCAGAACCATCTGGGCGCGCGGGGCTATCATTTCCTCCGCGTGGTCGCGACTAAGGTCGATGAGGGCAAGAGCGCCCACACCCAGATCCGCGACATGATGGAGGCGGTGTTTGGCGCCGACATGCTGTCGGCCTCGCTGCTCGACTCCGCCGAGATCGACAATGCCAATGTGCAGCTGCGCACCGTCTATGAGCTGACGGGTCCGGCGACGAAGACCTATGAGCGCTGCCGAAACAACCTCGACCGCCTGAATGGCGAGATCGAGCTTCTGATCCGCAAGGCGTGGCCCAGCCATCGGCCGGACCTTCGCCGGCTGGGTTTAGGGTAGGGGAGGGCGGTCATGGCATCCACCACAGGCAAGAACCGCTCGATCCTCGCGGGCCTGGTAGCCCCAGCGGTCACTGAAACCCCGACGTCGGAGCGGGGTGCGCCCGCAACCGAGCGCTTGAGCACGCGGCTGACCGGGCTTGCCCGCGTCACGGCCGGCGACATCAAGGAAAAGACGCTCAAGCTGGTCGATCCGGCCCGATGCCGGATGTGGGAGCGGCACAATCGCCGCTACGACCTCCTCAACGAAAGCGTCTGTGGCGATCTTCTTGAAAGCCTTCGCTCCCAGGGGGAGCAGGAGTTTCCCGCGATCGTGCGGCGGGTCGAGGGTGACCCGGACTACGATTTCGAGGTCATTTGCGGTGCACGCCGTCACTGGGCCGTTAGCTACCTCAAGAATGTCGAGCATCGCGATATCCGCTACCTCGTCGAGGAGCGCGAACTTACCGATGAGCAGGCCTTCCGTCTGGCCGACGTTGAGAACCGGTCACGCAAGGACATCAGCGACTACGAGCGGGCCCTGGATTACCGCCACGCCGTTGAAACCTTCTATGGCGGCACGGCGCAGCGGATGGCTGAGCGGCTGGAAGTGCCAAAAGCCTGGCTGTCCCGCTTTCTCGACCTCGCCAAGCTGCCGACCGATGTCGTCGAGGCCTTCGGCGATGTGCGACAGCTGCGCGAGAACCATGCCCGCGAGATCAAACCCCTCCTGGCTGACGGCGCGTCGCGGCCTCGGGTGATGGCCGAGGCCAAGCGCCTGGCGGTTCAGCAAGCGGAAATGATCGCCAAGGGTCACGGGCCTTTAGACGCCCCGAAGGTCCTGGCGCTCCTGAAGCGGGCCGCGGCCGGTGACGCGAAACCTGTGGCCAAGGCGGGCAAGCCGGTCACGGCCGTGATCAATGCAGCGGGCGCGACCCTCTTCACCCTGGCGCGCAAGGGGTCGAAGAAGGTGGTCCTGGAACTGGCGCTCGATGCCGACGCCAGCAACGCGGATTTCGCCGAGGCTTTCCAGCGCGAGCTGCTCCGGATGCGCCCCAAGGGCTGAAGTTGCCAATTGGCAACTTCCGGATTCCGGCCCCTAAGCGGGCGCCTCGTCCCCCTCCAATGTCGCCGAGTTGCCAATTGGCAACTTCTGCAAATCGTCGGGGTATCAGTGACCGGCCGGGGCCGCCCGAGAGGGCGCCCGAAGCCCACAAACACCGGGCATAAGCCACATCTTGGCCTGAAGCGCTGACGAGCCTGTGGCTCGGTTGCGAGCGCGAAGGCAAGGCCAAGTCAGCATGAGAAAATCGTCCGTCCGCCCGGCGAGGGGGCTGACCCCCGCCTTGGCGGCGTGGGCGATTCTTCCTGTCGCCGCCGCGGCGGTCCTCGGCGCCAGCCTGCCGCAGCCGGCGCTCCTCTGGAACCGCAGTCCAAGCGAGCCTTTGGGGCTCTATGTCCGCACCCTGGGGCATCCCGTCCGTGGCGCGATCATCGCTTTTCAAGCGCCCGGGCCGGCCTTTCCCTATGCCGATGGGCAGATGGATTACCTGCGCCGGATTCCAATCCTGAAGGCGATTGCCGCCGGGGAGGGCGATCACGTCTGCACCGATGGCGGCACGCTGACGATCAACGGGATCCGTCGCGCGCCGGTGCTCACCCATGACAGCCGGGGTGTGGGCTTGCCGCGTTGGGCCGGTTGCCGCGCGCTGGCGCGCGGCGAGTTCTTCGTGTTCTCCGATCGCATCCCGAACAGCTTCGACAGCCGCTATTTCGGGCCGGTGACGACGCGCGAGATCCTCGGCGTCTTCCGGCCGCTGAGCCCCTCAATTCATACCCCTGGAGATCGATGATGGATCCTGCGGCCCTTGCTGCTCTTTGCGCCCTCCTGGCCCGGGGCGAGACGGCTCAGCCCGTCCCAACCGGCGTGAACTGCCCAGGGGTGTATGCCCCCGCCACGCCGTTCGCGGGAGCCACTCCGCCCGCCCGGTCCCTGGCCACGCTGGTCTCCTCGCCCGATGCGCGGGAGGCCATCGCGCGGGTCGCCTATGCCGAGGCCGCGAACCAGGGCGACAGTGGCCTGGCGGGCGTTGTCTACACGATCATCAATCGCCTCGCCGATGGCCGCTGGGGCGGGTCGGTCGAGGCGGTCGTCAATGCCCGGCGCCAGTTCGAGCCGGTGATGCGCGCGGGGGGCAGCTGGCGCAGCCTGCCCGCGGTCTCTGAGGCCAGGCAGGCGCGGATCGACACCATCATCAATCTGGCCCTGGAGGGCCGGCTACCCGATCCCACCAATGGCGCCAGGTTCTTCCAGAACCCGCAGATCGTGGCCGGCCGGGCGGCCCGCGGCGAGGTCTCGGCAGGGCTGGTGAACTTCGGGGGCGCCCCGCCTTCGGCGGTGATCGGCGCGCATAGCTTCTACGTGGAAGCGGGCAGGGGAGGGGGCTCGACGCCGGGCGCCGGACGGTCGGCCGCAGCGCCTCGCGGCCGTGCGGTATCCGACCCTTGGCAATCCGCCGGGGGCGCGATCTTCGCGGGTGAGAACCGGGCCCTCGTGGCTCCTGTCGCCGCCGCCGTGGCGGCGTCTACGGAGACCTTGGACGGGGCGGGCGAGGGCGGTGATCGCCGGCCTCAACCGGCCGATAGCGCGCGAGCGATCTTCGTTCGCCAGGACGGGACAGTGACCGCGTGGCGGCAGTGATCACGCTGCCTGCCAGGAGCCATCGAGGTCGGCATAGTCCGCATCGACGTCGCTGGGCAGGAAGCTCGTGACTGGCTCGTCGGCCATCGCCGACTGCGCCATCAGATCGAAGTCTGGAAGGGCCTCGGCTTCGGCCTGGAGGGCGCTCTCGGGGCTTTCTTCAACGTCGCCTCCGGGGCGCAACGAGAGCGGCACATTGCCCAGCAGCTCGCGCACGGTGAGGCGGTCGCGGATGCCCTCGACACGGCGGTCGATGATGTCGACCAGGCGTGCGAGGAGCTCGGCGTCACCGGCCAGGAGATCGTCACCGGCCTCGGCCAATAGCGCGCCGCCGATGATGATCTTGGCGCGGGTTTCCCGCTTGCGCTGGTTGATCGACCACAGGGCTTCGAGCCGTTCGACGCGGGCCTTGAGCACCAGGAAACGCTGCTCGTCGTCCGCGATATCTTCGAGCGGCGTGGCGTGGCGGCGGCGATGCACGCCGTCATGGCCGGCATCGCGAAGCGCGCTTTCCAGCTCGTCCAATCGGAGCTTCAGCGCGTCTTCTTCTGAGACCCGCCGACCCTGCTCGCGGTCCTCGGTCCGGGCGATCCAAAGCTCGCGCCGTTGCTCCTTCTGCGCCTCGGTTCGCGGACGATATTTCGACGGGCGAGTGTTTCTTCGACGCTTATCGACCGTGGTCATGGCGCACACCGTAGTTGTCGTAAAAGCCCCCAACGGCCTAAACCTATCAATAATGCCCGTTATGGTCTATCCATGGCAGAACAGTAATTACGGACAATGGCGCATATACGGGTTGGTTGGGCTACGCCCACCAACCCTGCGGCCAGGCTCCGCCCGGCACCCTCAAGCCCCCCGACGGCCTTCACGGCCTTGGAGCCTTGAGCCAAGGGCGCAGCCCTTAGCGATCCAGCCGGCAGAGCCGGCCAAGGGGAGGGAAGAGATGGCGTCGTTCCTTTGCCAGGTGCAGACAATCCAGCGTTCGTCGGGCCGCTCGGTTGTGGCCGCCGCGGCTTACCGGTCAGGCGACCGGCTGGTGGATGAGCGCCTGGCGATGGAGTTCGACTTCGCCGCCAAGGATGGCATCGAGCACGCGGAAATCCTGGCGCCGACCGGTGCGCCCACAGCCTTCCGGGACCGCGAGGTGTTGTGGAATGCGGCCGAGGCGCAGGAGTCGCGGAAGGACGCTGTGCCGGCCCGCGAGCTGCTCCTGGCCCTGCCGCACGAACTCAACTTCGAGCAGCGTCGCGACCTCGTCCGGGCCTTCGTTTCAGAGCATCTGGTGGGGCAGGGGATGATCGCCGATGTGGCGATGCATCGGCCTGGCAAAGAGGGCGATCAGCGCAATTTCCACGCCCATGTGCTGGTCACGACGCGCTCTGTCGGACCCGCGGGATTCGGGCGAAAGCCGCCGGAATGGTGGAGCCCGCAGGCGGTGCGTAGGTGGCGCGCGGCGTGGGCCGAAACGCAGAACCAGCACCTGCGCCGACACCTTGGCCCAGACGCCCCGCAGGTCTCGCATCTGTCCCTCGCCGAGCGGGGCCTGGATCGCGAGCCTGGTGTCCACCTTGGACCCACGGCTTCGGCCTTGGAGCGCAAGAACATCGCCTCTGAACGGGGCGAGCAGAACCGCGACACGGCCGCGCATAACCGCAAGCGGGCAGAGCTTCGGCGGGACTTTCAGGAGACCGCCGATCGGCTTGTTGAAGCCGTGCCCCTGATCTCGGTGCCGGTCGCCAAACTGGTCAAGGAGGCCGAGCAGATGCGGGTGCGCATGGTCGCCGAGCGCGATGGCTGGGCGGCTGAGCGGGCGGGCTTGGGCGGGCCGAAGATCGAGACCGCCGGCCAGATCGAACGGGCGATGACGGCGGAGGCGGCGCGTGAGCGCGCGCTCGCCAAGGCACGGCTCGCCCGTGTTGAAGGGCGCGTCGCCGGGGTGCGGTCCAAGCGGCTGAACCTGGTCCAATGGGTGCGCAATCCGGCCCGGATGATCTGGGCGAAGCACGCCGAACTGAACGCCATTGCACGGGCGCGCTCGGCGCTCCGGCGGGCTGACCTCCAGCTTGAGGTTCGTGCGTCCTGGGCACGTTCGCCGCAGGGCCAGGCCTATGTGGCAGCGCGCCGGGAACCGCAGCTCGAGACCGCCGCCGATGTCGCTCGTCGCAAGCGGACCCTGGAGCGGAAAGTCAAACGCGCGGACAAGCGGATCGCGGGCGCCACGCGGACCTTCAACGACCTGCGGGTCGCCCAGGCGCTGGGGCAGGGCGAGCTTCGTGTGCCGGCCAAGGTCCCCGACGAAACCCGTTTCATCCGCGACATCGGCGGGCCTGCGCGGGAGGCGGTGATGCGCTTCCCAGCGCCGGCGCGCCAACAGGCCGTCGAACGGCTCAACCGAGGACTGGGGCGCGTCATCGGACGTGGCTTCATTCCGGGCTCTTAGGGCAGGAGAGGGACGATGAACGCCTCAACGCGCGCCTCGATCATCCTGCCGTTGGCGGCCCTGTCGATCCTTCTCGGCCTGACGCTGGCCACTCAGATGGTGGCGCAGACCTACGGTTATCCGCGCGAATTTGGGGCCGGCGCCTTCGACATCGGGACGGTGCGGGTCTATGCGCCCTGGTCCTTCGTCGGCTGGTACATGCGCTTCCAACCGAGCTATCCGAAGCCGTTCGATCTGGCGGGCCTGGCTGCCTTGGCCGTCGCGATGACGCCGGTGATGTTGGCGGCGCTGCTGACCCGCCGATCGCAGCGCGAGCCCAAGGCTTTTGGCCGGGACGCCTGGGCCGACGTCGATGACGTGCGGCGCGCCAAACTCTTTGGCCCGGGCGGACAAACCAGCGGTCAGATCAGCGGCCGGGTGCTCGGCCGTTTCAACGGCCGATACCTGACCTATGGCGGGATCGAGCACGCGATCATCGTGGGCGCCTCGCGGAGCGGGAAGGGGGCCGGGCATGTGGTCCCGACCCTGATCGCCTGGCCGCACAGCGCCTTCATCTATGATCGCAAGGGCGAGCTTTGGCACATCACCGCCGATCACCGGAAGACGTTCAGCCACGTCTTCTATTTCTCTCCGACCGACCCGAACACCGTTCGCTGGAATCCGCTCTTCGAGGTCCGCAAGGGGCCGATGGAGATCGCCGATATCCAGAATGTGGTCGGGATCCTGGTCGATCCGTTGGGCCGCAAGGCCGGCGATCTGAACTTCTGGGACCAGAGCGCGACGGACTTCTTCACCGCCATCATCCTGCACGTCCTCTACAGCGAGCCAGATGACCGTAAGAACCTGGCCCAGGTCCGGCGGCTGCTGATCAACATCGAACCGACCCTGCACGCGATGATGAACACTCAGCACCGCTGGCGGCCGGACTATCACGCGGCGGACGGGCTCGCGCGCGACGCCGAGGGTGCGCCGATCGCGGAGATCCACCCCGAGGTCCTGCTGGGGGCGACGGCGCTCTCGACCATGGACGAGCGGGTGAAATCGAATGTCCTGGCCACCTGCCGGGCGTCGCTGTCGCTGTGGGCGGATCCGTTGGTGGAGTACGCCACCAGCTGGTCGGACTTCTCCATCGGCGACCTGGTCTGTTCCGAGGCGCCGGTGTCCTTCTACATCATCACGCCGCAGGCCCATGCCGACCGCCTGGCGTTCCTGGTGCGGGTGTTCACGCGCCAGACCATCAACAGCCTGATGGAGCACGAGCATTTCGACAGCCGCCGCCGGCGCAAGTTGCACCGGCTCCTGCTGCTGCTCGACGAGTTCCCGAAGCTCGGCAGTCTTCCCTTCCTGGAAAACGCGATGGGCGAGATGGCCGGCTATGGGATCACCGCCCACCTGATCTGCCAGAGCTTCAACGACGTGTTCTCCAAGTACGGGGACAAGACGCCGCTGTTCGACAACATGCACATCACGGCGTGCTTCGCGACCTCGGAGCCCACCAGCATCGACAAGGTGACGCGGCGGGCGGGCAAGGCCCTGGAGATGCGCGAGAGCTACAGCGATCCGCGCAGCCTTTTCGGGCGCGCGAACCGTTCGACCTCCCAGTCTGAGCAGCAGCGCTACATCCTCTCCGAGGAGGACGTGCGCGGCCTGGACGACAGGAAGCAGTTCCTGTTCGTCAACAACACCAAGCCGATCCTGGCCGACAAGATTCGCTACTACGAGGAGCCGTTCTTCAAGGCGCGGACGGGGGACTACTTCAACGGCGCGCCCGCGGCCTATGAGCAGCGCCCAGAGGCCGCCGACCTGCCTGGGCGGGCCTCGATCGACTGGAAGGGTGTGCGGGCCGTGGTGGCGGCTCCTGAGGGCTTTGCGGGTGTCTCGCCGCCCCGAGCGCGCTCGGGAGCCGGGAGCGGCCCTGCAGGCGCGCCTGAGGGGCATCTGACCGAGGACTACCTGGCGCCGCAGCCGATCGCGGCCCTGCGGCCCGGCGATGACGACGGGAGCCTGTAGTGGACCCTTCGCCCCCATCCAACCCAAGTCTGTGGAGAGCGCCATGTCGCAGCACCATCCCGTCGTAACCGACCGCAAGGTCGCGGCCCTGCGCCAGGCGATGGGTCCGGTCATCGCCGGCGCCCTTGCCGAGCGCCTGGTCGTCGAGGTGATGGTCAATCCCGACGGCAAGATCTGGGTGGACCGGATCGGGGAGGGGAGGTCGTGGACCGGCGAACACCTTGCCGCGGCTGACGCCGACCGCATCCTGCGCCTGCTGGCCGACCACGCCGGCGAGGTGGTCACCCGTGATCACCCTAGGGTCAGCGCGACCTTGCCGCTGACCGGGGAACGCTTCCAGGGCGCTTTCATGCCCGTGGTCTCCAGCCCGGCCTTCGCGATCCGCAAACGGCCGGAGGTGGTGTTTACCCTCGACGAGTATGTCGCCGGCGGGATGATGACCGAAGGTCAGGCGGCGATCATCCGAGCGGCGGCTGTCGCGCGGCAGAACATGCTGATCGTCGGCGGCACTGGATCGGGCAAGACGACCTTGGCCAACGCCATCCTGGCCGAGCCCGCCTTCGCCGAGGATCGGGTGGTGCTGATCGAGGATACCGCCGAGCTGCAATGCTCAGCCGCGGACCAGATCCAGATGCTGACCAAACGCACGGAGCCGCAGGTCACCATGACCGACCTGGTCCGCGATACGCTGCGGCTGAGGCCCGACCGGATCATTATCGGCGAGGTGCGCGATGGCTCGGCGCTGGATCTTCTGAAGGCGTGGAATACGGGCCATCCCGGCGGTCTGGCGACCATTCATGCCAATAGCGCCATGGAGGGTCTGACGCGGCTTGAGGATTTGATCGGGGAGGTGACCCAGCGGATTCCCTATCGGGCGATCACCCAGGCGATCAACCTGGTGATCCATATCGCCCGCGCGCCAGCCGGACGGCGGGTCCAGGAGGTCGCCCGCGTGACCGGCCGCGAGGGTGACGCCTATGTCCTGGAGGCGTGTGTCGAGGGGTAGCGCTCAGGGCGACGTCCGACGGCCTCGGCATGAGCCAAACTTGGCCGGCAAGCTCCGTGACGTGGCCGCAAACTGGGAAGTCGACGTAGACAACACTCACTTCGGGGTTGCCGTCCGAAAGATTGCAAGGTTCTGCGATTGCCCGAGTGCGTCGCGTTGAAACAATCAATCTTCGGGTCTGGCAGATATTGAGTGCGGGGTGATGTCCCTCACCGCTCACTCACATTGTCTTCTCAGTGAAACGCGCGCAGGTGGTCGCGGTCGGTTCGCAGATCAACGGCCGAAAGGGAGCCCCAAGTGTCTGCTTGGGCCAGCACCCGCGCATCTTCGCCGCGCCATTCGGCTAGCAGCGCCAAGCGGATCGCCGCGGCGACGGCCTCTTCTCGGTCGATGTAAAGCTCTTCTACATTCGACTGCGCCACGCACCACCCGTTCGCCTTCGCGAACACTCCGATCCAAACAGTCATTACGCCGCCTCCTCGCCGCCGGAGCCGCTCTGTAGGCCTGAAGCATGACTTCAATGAGACGGGCGCCAGGTATCTCGTTCAGAGAGTGACCGACCTAACTGAGGGCGCCAAGTTCACCCCCTTGAGGACGTCCACGCGCGCAGCCCTGGCAAGGTCCGCTGGTGCTGTCAGTCTAACGCGAACCAGTCTCCACTAACGACGGCGTCGTGATGGAGGGGCCTAGGATGCGGGGTTTCAAGCGTGACAGGTTTCCGGCTGACGTCATCCGCCAGGCGGTGTGGCTGCCGCCTATGTCTTGGAGGCTTGTGTCGAGGGGTAGGCGGCTAGGTGCGGACGCGGTTTCGGGCCGGGGGCTGGGCGTCAGTTCTATTTTAATGTAAGGCTGCTACGACATTAAAACCCGATAAGGTCATCATAAGATAACATTATGCCCGCCGCGCACCGTCCTTCTATTGCTACTCGCCGTGCGCTGCGCAAGCTGGGCGAGGATATCGGCAATGCGCGTCGCCGTCGCCAGCTGACCATGGAGATCCTGGCAGAGCGGGCGTTTACGACGCGCCAGACCCTGCAGAAGGTCGAGGCGGGCGATCCGATGGTGGCCATGGGCATCTATGCGGCCGTGCTGCAGGCGCTGGGCCTGCTCGACGGCCTTGGCGATCTTGCCGCGCCGGGCCAGGACGAGGTTGGACTGTCCTTGGCCGACGAGGCGCTGCCAAAGCGGGTGCGCCTGCGGGTTCGGAGCACGCCCCATGCCTGACATCGAGGTCCATATCGATCGGCCGGGCGGCGTCCAGCGCGTCGGAACCCTTCACCGGCAGGCCCGGCGCGGCGGCGAGGCTGTGGCTTTCGAATACCATCCCGACTGGCTGGCCGATCCAGACCGGTTCTCGCTGGAGCCTGCGCTTACCCTGAACCGCGGCGCCTTTGCGCCAGCGGCGGGCGTGGCCATGTTCGGATCGCTGGGCGACTCGGCGCCCGACACCTGGGGTCGGCGGCTGATGCAGCGCGCCGAGCGGCGCCGGGCCGAGCGCGAGGGTAGCGCGGTCCGCACCTTGGCGGAGGCCGACTATCTGATCGGGGTCGCCGATGTGTCGCGTCTGGGAGCCCTGCGCTTTCGCTATGCCGGCGGTGAAGCGTTCGAGGCGCCGACGGCCCAGGGTGTTCCCGGCCTGGTCGAGCTTGGCCGCCTGATGGCGGTGACCGACCGGATCCTGCGCGATGAGGAGACCGATGCGGATCTGCAGATGATCTTCGCACCGGGCTCTTCGCTCGGCGGGGCCCGGCCCAAGGCCTCGGTGATCGACCAGCACGGCCGGTTGTCGATTGCCAAGTTCCCGAAGCCGGACGACGACTACAGCGTCGAGCGCTGGGAATCGGTGGCCCTGACCCTGGCCGGGATGGCCGGCGTCCGGGTGGCCGCCCATGAGCTGATCGAGGTGGCCGGCCAGGCGATCCTGCTATCGCGGCGGTTCGACCGGGAGGGAGAGGGACGCATCCCGTTCCTGTCGGCGCTGTCGATGATGGGCCTGAAGGATGGAGAGCGGGGAAGCTATCCCGAGCTGGTCGATGTGCTGGTGCAGACCGGCGCCCAGGCGCAGCGCGACGCCGTCGAGCTCTATCGGCGGATGGTGCTCAACGTACTGATCTCCAATGTCGACGATCATCTGCGTAACCACGGCTTCCTGTGGCTGGGACAGGGCGGTTGGACGCTGTCGCCGGCCTACGATCTCAACCCGACGCCGGTGGACGTGAAGGCGCGCATCCTGACCACGACCATCGATCTTGATGACGGCACCTGTGACCTGGCCCTGGTGCTGTCGGTGGCTGGGTTGTTCTCGCTCAACGACGCCGAGGCCCGGGATATCGTCCGCCAGGTGGCCCAGATCACCCGAGGTTGGCGGGACGTGGCCGCCGCGGCCGGCGCCCGGCCGGCGGAGATCCGGCGCATGGAGAGTGCGTTTGAGCATGACGATCTGGTCAAGGCGCTGGCGCTTTAGCGGAGACGAACCGCGTCCAGTCGGGAGACGGAAGGCCTTCCCCTGGGCTGAGCCCCGGGTCTTGGCCGAGCCTTTCGAGCGGCGACACACAGCAACGCGCTGGATTTGGAGGGCGGCCCGCGCGGGAGCTCGGTCCGGCCGCTTCGCGGCTCCTACGGGTCCGCCCCTGGCGGGCGCTTGGGGGCCGCCCCCGCTCGACGGGTGTCCGGGTGGGGGAGGCGGCTACGACTTGAGGAGTCTCTGAACGCTGTTCACCTAGTCGCGCGGTCGCCCGCGAGGCGCTCGCGACACGCCGCCCGTTCCGATGCGAATATATCAGGCGGCGCCGGGCGCGTTCGCCATCGCCAGGAAATCCCGCAGAGCAGGTTTGCTATTTTCGGGCGACCAGAAGGCGAAGTACGAGAGGAGGTCCCGCTTACTGTCCAGGTGTCGTGCGCAAACCCCGGGATAGAAAGCGCCCAGCGCGTGGGCGCCGGTAAAGGTGACGCCGAACCCCAATCCGACCATGTCGAGCAGGGTGTCGCGCTGGACCGCGCAGGGCATGGTTAGGGCAGGCGGGCCGCCCAAGGCATGACGCACCGCGCCTTCCATGGCCTTGCTGCGCGCGTCATCGCTCGTCACCAAAACCTGTTCCTGTCTAAGGGCCGCGGCGCTGACCTCGGTATCCATCGTCAAGGGGTGGTGTTCCGACAGCAAGACCATCAGGCGTTCCTGCCACAGGGATTGTGACCGCCACCGTGTCTGCCCAAGGCCTTGCAGACCAAGGACAAGGTCAAGCCGGCGCCTGTCGAGCTCAGTGGTGAGCCGATCGTCGTCCTGGTCAACAAGCACCAGATCGACCTCCGGATGGCCAGCCTTGAACGCGCTGATCAGGGTCCGCGGAAAGCCCCAGTTGAGCGAGCATCCCAAACCAATCACCAGTGTCGCGCGCTTTTCGGCCGTCCACCTTGGGAAGGAATCACCCAAGCCCCGGAAAGGTTGAGCCGCCCCTCCGGGGGGCATAAGCGACAGCATTGGATCGCGCCCACCTTTTGCGCGCAGCGTCTCGCCAGACCGGACGCCCATGGTTAGGCCGCCTTTTTCATAGGCGCGACCTCGCGACGGGCGACATGGATTTCCTTGTGCGCGCCGTGCAGACAGCGCTCGACATGGTAACCGCAAGTTTCCAGGGCTCGATGCACCGGATCAACCTTCATGCCCGCGGCCGGTGTGGGCGTCTCGATCACCAGGATCCCGCCCGCCTTCACGTGAGACGCATCATGAAGCGTGCGCGCGAGGGTTTCTGGGCTGCTGGCGTTCAGCACGAGCAGGAGGTCGCAGTCGTCAGCGGGGCAGGGGCCTTGGCGAACGTAGCCGACCTTGTTGTAGCCATGACGGCAGAACCAGAGGAGGGGCGCGAGGCCCCCAGGTCCTGCGATCCGAATGACGCTGTCATGAGTGACACCGGCCTGGCTCAGCATGTCGTGCATGGTTTGGCCAAAACGGTGTTTACGCTGCAGGGGGTCGCCCATTGTAAGTCACTTCCGGGGACCGCATGCTCGCTGAACACAATGTCCAGGGGGCTGCGGCCACTCGCAATTGTGACTCTCCCTAGCGTAAGCGTTCCATGGGGATGTTCGAAGACACCATAAGGGACTCATAGGGGGCCGGCTGCGCGCAACCCCAAGTCCGCCTCGAAATCTTTATACTTCCTTGACGTTGATCAATGGGGTTCCACATGGAGCCCTTACGGTGAAGGTCTGTAGAGTAGCGTTCAAACTGTGGCCAGGAGCGCTCCATGCTCGACATCATCTACATCCTTACCGGCATTCTGATCTTCGGCCTCTTCGCCGGATATGCCGCAGCCCTGAGGCGCCTCTGATGCTTGCTAACATTGTCTGGGGCGTCGGCGCCCTCATCATCGCCATTTACATGGTCATAGCCCTCCTGCGTCCGGAGAAGTTCTAATGAACGTTCAGGGCTGGGCGGAGATCGCCCTCACCATCTTCCTGACGGTGGCGCTTGCCTGGCCGCTCGGCGCCTACGTCGCCCGTGTCTGGGCCGGCGAGCGCACCTGGCTGGACCCCGTCCTCAAGCCGGTGGAGCGGCTGATCTACGCTGGCTGTGGCGTGAAACGCGAGAAGGGCCAGAATTGGGTGGCCTACGCCTTGAGCTTCCTGGCATTCAGCGCCGCGAGCTTCCTCGTGCTCTACTTGATTCTCCGGTATCAGAACTTCCTGCCACTGAACCCGCAGGGGTTCGCCGGCATGTCGCCGCACCTGGCGTTCAACACCTCGATCAGCTTCGTCACCAACACCAACTGGCAGTCCTACGTGCCGGAGGTGACGGTTTCGACCTTCTCGCAGATGGCCGGTCTGACCACGCAGAACTTCATGTCGGCCGCCGCCGGCATGGCTGTCGCTGCGGCGATGGCGCGGGCCTTCATGGCCAACCGGGCCGAGGGCCTGGGGTCTTTCTGGGTCGATCTGTCCCGTAACGCCCTCTACGTCCTGCTGCCGATCGCGCTGGTGGTCGGCGTGGCGCTGGTCGCGTTGGGCGTGCCTCAGAGCCTCGATGCGAACGTGACGGCGCAGACGCTGGAGGGCGGTAAGCAGACGATCGCGCTCTATCCCGTCGCCAGCCAGGAGGTCATCAAGCAGCTAGGCGTCAACGGCGGCGGCATCTTCAACGCCAACTCGGCGCACCCGTTCGAGAACCCGAACGCCATCACCAACCTGATCCAGATCCTGGCGATGAACAGCCTGGCGCTGGCCTGCGTCTTCGCCTTCGGCCGGATGGTGCTGGCCCGGAAGGAAGCTCGCGCCCTGGTGGTCGTCATGACCATCCTGCTGGCGTCGGCGGGCAGCATTGTCTACTGGGCGGAGACCCAACCCGCGCCAGCGCTTGTCGCCGCCAATGCGGACGCCAGCGTCAACATGGAAGGCAAGGAGGTTCGCTTCGGTGCGCCTTCCACGGCGGCCTGGGTCGCTGCGACCACGGGCGCCTCCGACGGCGGCGTGAACGCCATGCACGACAGCCTGATGCCGCTGGGCGGCGGCGTGGCGCTGTTCCTGATGCAACTGGGCGAGATCATCCCCGGCGGCAACGGGTCCGGCCTCTACGGCATGATCGTCATGGCGTTGATTGCCGTGTTCGTGGCGGGCCTGATGGTTGGCCGCACGCCCGAGTACCTGGGCAAGAAGGTCGAGGCCAAGGAAATTAAGTTCGCCATGCTGGCGGTGCTGATCCTGCCGCTGTCGATCCTTGGGTTTACCGCCGTGGCGCTGGTCCTGCCCGCAGGGCTGGCCGGGCTATTGAACCACGGACCCCACGGCCTTTCGGAGATCCTCTACGCCTACACCTCGGCGACAGCGAACAACGGCTCGGCCTTCGCCGGCCTGACCGCCAACACGCCCTGGTACAACACCACCTTGGGCATTGCGATGCTGCTTGGCAGATTCGCCTACGCCATTCCGGTCATCGCGATCGCCGGCTCGCTGGCGGCCAAACCGAAACTGGGCGCCACGACCGGCACCTTCCCGACTGACGGCCCCCTGTTTATCGGCCTTCTGATCGGCGTGATCCTGATCATGGGCGGCTTGCAGTTCTTTCCCGCCCTCGCCCTCGGCCCGATCGTGGAGCACTTCCAAGTGCTCCAAGCGGTCGCGGCTCATTGAACCCCTAAGGGCCCATTCCCATGACCTATGCATCCGCTCCGCTTGGTGACAACCGCCGCAAGGCAACCAGCATCGTCAGCAGTTTCTCGGGCCCCATGCTGGTCCGAGCCCTACGCGACGCCTTCGTGAAGCTCAACCCGCGCAAGCTTCTGGGCAATCCGGTCATCTTCGCGACCGAGATCGTCGCGGTGCTCGCCACCGTCTCGACGGCGCTGGCGGTCAAGGATGGCGGAGACTGGGGTTTCGCCCTGCAGATCGCCTTGTGGCTCTGGGCTACCGTCCTGTTCGCCAACTTCGCCGAAAGCATCGCCGAAGGCCGCGGCAAGGCCGCCGCCGACAGCCTGCGCGCAACGCGGGTGACGACCAAGGCCAAGCTGCTGGTGGATCCAGGCAGAGGGACGATCGTTCTGACGCCGGCCCATGAGCTGTCCGTCGGCGATATCGTGCTGGTCGAAGCGGGCGACGTCATCCCATCAGACGGGGAAATCGTCGAAGGTATCGCTTCGGTGAACGAGGCCGCCATCACCGGCGAAAGCGCGCCTGTCATCCGCGAAAGCGGCGGAGACCGTTCGGCCGTGACCGGCGGGACAACCGTTGTTTCCGACTGGATCAAGATCCGCATCACCTCTGCGGCTGGCAACACCTTCCTGGATCGTATGATCGCGATGGTAGAAGGCGCCGACAGGCGCAAGACGCCTAACGAAGTCGCCCTGGCAGTGCTGCTCGCTGGCCTGACCCTGATCTTCCTCATCGCCACCGTCACCCTCTTGGGGCTGGGCGCCTATTCCGGCGTGAAGCTTGACCCGATGATCCTGGGCGCGCTGTTCATCTGCCTGATCCCCACCACCATCGGCGGCCTGTTGTCCGCGGTTGGCATCGCCGGCATGGATCGGCTACTGAAGGTCAACGTCTTGGCCACCTCCGGACGGGCCGTTGAGGCCGCTGGCGACGTCGATACCCTTCTGCTCGACAAGACCGGCACCATCACCTTCGGCAACCGCATGGCCACCGAAGTGATCGCCGTGCCGGGCGTGCGCCCCGAGATGATGCTCCGCGCCACCCTGCTGGCCTCGCTTGGCGACGAAACGCCTGAGGGCCGTTCGATCGTCGAACTGGCCCGCACTCAGGGTATGGCGCTGGAAGCCCCGCGCGGCGCCAAGATCATCCCGTTCAGCGCCACGACCCGTCAGTCCGGCCTGGAAGCCGATGGCCACACCTGGCGCAAGGGTGCGGTTGACGCGGTGCTGAAAGATTCCGGCCTGACCGTTCAGCAGGCTCCGGCGGAGTTCAACGCCGCGGTTGACCGCATCGCGCGCTCCGGCGGCACCCCGCTCGCCGTGTCTGAAAACGGCATCCTGTTTGGTGTCATCCACCTCAAGGACGTCGTGAAGCCTAACGTGAAAGAGCGCTTCGCTGACCTGCGCCGCATGGGCCTGCGCACGGTGATGATCACCGGGGACAACCCTGTCACCGCCGCCGCTATCGCCTCCGAGGCCGGCGTGGACGATTTCCTCGCCGAAGCGACGCCGGAGGACAAGCTGCGCCTGATCCGCGAGGAGCAAGGCAAGGGCCGTCTGGTCGCCATGTGCGGCGACGGCGCCAATGACGCGCCGGCCCTGGCTCAATCTGACGTGGGCGTCGCCATGCAGACCGGAGCCCAGGCCGCCCGCGAGGCCGGCAACATGGTGGATCTCGACTCTGACCCCACCAAGGTCATCGAGATCGTCGAGGTCGGCAAACAGATGCTGATCACGCGCGGCGCCTTGACCACCTTCTCCATCGCCAACGATGTCGCCAAGTATTTCGCCATCATCCCGGCCCTGTTCGTGGTCAGCCTGCCGGCGCTGGGCGCCATGAACATCATGGGGCTCGCCAACCCGAAGAGCGCGATCCTGTCGGCGGTGATCTTCAACGCCCTGGTGATCGTCGTTCTGATCCCGCTCGCCCTCAAGGGCGTGAAGTACCGGGCGATCGGCGCCGGTAAGCTGCTGCAGCGCAACCTGCTGATCTACGGGCTCGGCGGGATCATCGCTCCCTTTATCGGCATCAAGCTCATCGACATGATCATCTCAGGATTGGGCCTGGTCTGATGCAGTACTCCGCCCTCCAAGACCTGACCGTCCCGGTCATGCTGACCGGTCTCTTCTTCCTGTCCGTGCTCGCCAGTGCGCGGCGGGAGAGAGCGGCGGGCGCCGCCTCCCCCCGAGTTTCCGGCGCCCGCCGCTACGCCCCCAACATTCATTGAGAAATGCCATGAACACCAAGGTTCACATCTCCATCAAGACCCGCACCTGCGCCGCCGTCTGTCTCGGACTTTTCTTGTCGGTCGCCGTCGGAGCCGTTCAGGCCCAAGCTCAGGACGCCCCAAAGCCAACCGTTGCGTTCAATGCCGGAGTGTTTAGCGACTACGCCTTTCGAGGTGTCAGCCAAACCGATGAGAAGCCGGCCATCCAAGGCGGCGCCGACGTCAGCGCCGGTCAGGTCTACGCCGGGGTCTGGGCGTCCAACGTGGACTTCAATGACGCCACGGACGCCGAGGTTGATCTCTATGCGGGCTTCAAACCAATCCTGGGTCCGGTCGCTCTGGACCTGGGCGTGATCTACTACGGCTACGTCAACGCGCCTTCGGGCGCGGATTATGCCAACTGGGAAGTGAAGGTTGCAGGCTCCGTGCCCGTCGGCAAAGGCTCGCTCGGCGCCGCGGTGTTCTACTCGCCTGACAGTTTCGGCGCGGCGGATGAGGCGACCTATTACGAGGCCAACGGATCCTATCCCCTGAGCGAGAAGGTTTCGATGAGCGCCGCGGTTGGCCGTCAAACCTACAAGGGTCCAGGCGACTATACGACCTGGAACGTCGGCGCGACCTGGGCCTTCGCCCCCCATCTGGCGGCCGACCTACGTTATCACGACACCAACGAACATGGCTTCGGGAAGATCTACGGCAGTCGCGCCGTGGTCAGCCTGAAAGCCACATTCTAAAGGAGACTGAGCCATGCTTACTCAAGCCCGTGCGGCGATCGTCTCGACGCTGTTTTTCACCCTCCTCCTTGGGGTTGGCTATCCTCTGGTCGTGACGGGGATCGGCAAGCTCGCTTTCTCCGCTCAAGCTGGCGGCAGCCTCATCCGTGACTCGAAAGGCCAGGTGATCGGCTCATCCTTGATCGCCCAGAACTTCACCAAGCCTGAATACCTGCACCCTCGGCCCTCGGCGGCGGGTGCGGACGGATATGACGCATCCGGCTCGTCAGGGTCGAATTTGGGGCCCCTCAACGAGGATCTCGCCAAGCGGGTCGCCGAAAGCACGAAGGCGATCCAGGGCGAGGGGTCCGGCCCGGTCCCGGCCGACGCTGTCACGACATCGGGGTCGGGGCTCGATCCTGACATCTCGCCGGCTAACGCCGCGCGGCAAGCGAGCCGTGTTGCAGCCGCGCGCGGCGTGGACGTCAGCGTGGTGAAGAAGGCCATCGCCGCCAACACGACCGCACCTTGGCTGGGCGTCTTTGGTCAGCCGCGTGTAAACGTGCTGCAGACCAATCTGGCGCTGGACGCGGCCGCGCCGGTTCCGGCCCCCGCCTCGGCACCGCCAGCAGCGCCCGCTCCGGCCGCGTCTCCGGTGGGCTAGACCACGAGGGAGTAGCCGGCCATGCAATCCGAGGAGCCCCGCCGGCCCGACCCCGAGGCGCTCCTCGTCGCCGCCAACAAGGCGGGACGAGGACGCCTCAAGGTCTTTCTCGGCATGGCGCCGGGCGTCGGCAAGACCTACGAGATGCTGCGCGCCGGACGCCGTCGCAAGGCCGACGGCGAGGATGTTCTGATCGGGGTCGTGGAGACCCATGGACGGCGCGAGACCGAGTCCCTGTTGCGCGGCATGGAGGTCATGCCCAGGCGGCCCATCGAGTACAAGGGTCGATCCTTGATGGAGTTCGACCTGGATGGCGCGCTTGAGCGCCGTCCCAAGCTGTTGCTGGTCGATGAGTATGCCCATTCCAACGCCCCGGGCTCCCGCCATCCCAAGCGCTGGCAGGATGTCGAAGAATTGCTCGATGCGGGCATCGACGTCTGGACAACCCTCAACGTCCAGCATCTCGAAAGCCTGGTGGATGTCGTCTTGCGCATCACCGGGGTGCGGCAGCGCGAAACCGTCCCCGACTCCGCCCTGTCGCGGGCCGACAATATCGAACTGGTCGACATAACGCCGGACGAGCTGCGCGAGCGCCTGGCCGAGGGCAAGGTCTATGTTCCCGAGACAGCCCGCACGGCGGCCGACAACTTCTTCAAGGCGGAAAATCTCACTGCCCTAAGAGAACTGGCGTTGCGGCGGATGGCCCAGACGGTGGACGATCAGCTGGTCGCCGCCATGCGCGAGCGCGGCGTCGAGGGACCGTGGGCGGCTGGGGAACGCATCGTCGTGCTGCTTGCCGGCGACGCCATGGCCAACACCCTCGTCAGGGCCGGGCGGCGCCTGTCGGACATGATGATGGATGCGCCCTGGACGGTCGCGCACGTCGAGCGGCCAAACCAGAGACCGCCCACGCCGGAGGCGACCGCACGCTTGAACGGTGCGCTGAAGCTGGCGGAGCAACTGGGTGGCACCCCTGTCGTGCTGGCCGGCGACGACGTGGTGGCCACGGTCATGAACTATGCGCGGCGCAACAACGTCACCCAGATCGTCATCGGCAAGTCGCGCGATAGCCGTCTGCGGGAGTTGTTGGGCAAGGTATTGGCCTCGGCGCTGCTGCGCGAAGCCAAGGGCGCGGCGGTTCACGTCGTCACCGAGCCTGGGGACACGGACGTTACGGCGGTCGAAAAGCCCCCGTTCAAACTCTCGGCCCGCGGATGGCGTGGCCATGTCGGGGCCATGGGCCTTGTCGCGGTGGCGGGCTTTGTGGCCAGCCTGACGGATCAGCTCGCATCCGGCGCGAACCTGGCGATGATCTTCATGCTGAGCGTGCTCGGCAGCGGTCTGGCGTTTGGCCTGTGGCCCGCCCTCACGGCCGCCGCACTGGCCGCCTTCCTGCTCAATTTCTTCTTCCTCGAACCTCGGCTCACGATCCAGATCGGCCACCCGGCGGACGTCCTGACGTTCGCTGTGTTCTTTGCCGCGGCCGTGGCGACCGGTTGGCTCAGTGGCAGGATCCGCGACCAGGCTCGCCAGAGCGCGGCACGCGCGGCGGTGATCGCCTCGTTGCTGGTCTCCAGCCGCAGGCTTTCCGGCGCGGCGACCCAGGATGAGACGGCCAGCGCCCTTGCCGAACAGATCTCGGCCGCGGCCGGGGGCAAGGCGATTGTGCTGCTGCCCATCGGCGGGCAGTTGCAGGCCGTCGCCGGCGCGCCGATCCTCGAGGTCCTCGGCGCCGCGCCGATGGCGGCCGCGCGCTGGGCGTGGGAGAAGGGCGAAGCCGCGGGCAGCGGCACCGGCACGCTACCGCAGTCGAGCTGGACCTTCTGGCCGCTGCAGGGTGTCCGCGCCAGGGCGGGCGTGGCCGGGGTTGAGGCCAATGTCCTGCGGCCCGGTTCCGACGAGGAAAAACTGGTTTTGGCGCTGCTCGACCAGGGCGCGGTGGCGTTGGAGCGCGCAGACCTCGCCCTTGCCGCCGTCGAGACCGAGACGTTGCGGCGCTCGGACCGGTTCCGGTCAGCACTGCTCAACTCCATCAGCCACGACCTGCGCACACCGCTCGCCACCGTCTTGGGCTCGACCACGACGATGATCGAATATGGCAAGGGCATGCCGGCCGCGACCCGAGCTGATCTCCTGGAGAGCGTCCGCGAAGAGGCCGAACGCCTTAACCGCTATGTCGGCAACCTGCTCGACATGACTCGCCTCGAAGGCGGCGGCCTTAACCTGCGCGAGGACTGGGTTGATGTGCGCGACGTGTTAGGGGCCGCGGCGGACCGGGTTTCCCGCCGCCTGGGCAAACGTCATATCGAGCGGGAGTTCCCGCCGGATCTTCCCCTCGTGCGCCTCGATCCCAATCTGCTCGAACAGGCGATCGTCAACATCCTCGAGAACGCCATCGCCTACAGCCCAGATGATACGGCCATCGAAATGGCGGCCTACGAAGACCGCAACAATGTGGTCATCAGCATCGAGGACGAAGGCAAGGGTATACCGACGGCCGAACTCGAGCGGGTGTTCGAGAAGTTCAGGCGCATGGAGGAGCCGACGGATCGCACGAAGGGGGCGGGTCTGGGTCTCTCCATCTCCAAGGGCTTCATCGAAGCCATGAACGGCCGCATCGCCGCCGCCAGTCCCATTCATGGCGATCATGGCACCCGGGTGCTGATCAGTTTGCCGAAAACCGCCGCCCCACCTCAGTCAGGACCACAATGAGCGTCCACCACCCCCGCATCCTGGTCATCGACGATGAACCACAGATCCATCGTTTCCTTCGCGCAGCGCTTGAGGCCGCAGGCTTTGAGCCCCTCCGCGCCGATACCGGCGCCGAAGGCTTGCGCGAGATCGCGCGCACCGCGCCCGATGCGGTGGTGCTCGATCTTGGCCTTCCGGACATGGACGGCTCTCAGGTCCTGCGCCAGGCGCGTGAATTCTACAATGAGCCGATCATCATCCTCTCGGCCCGCGACCGCGAGACGGAGAAGATCGAGGCGCTGGATTCCGGCGCGAACGACTACGTCGAAAAGCCGTTCGGGGTCGGCGAGCTCTTGGCCAGGCTGCGGGCGGCGCTCAGGCAGCGCTCGCACGCGGCTGAACCCCCGCCGCCGATCGTGCGGGCAGGTGCGTTGACTGTGGATTTTCCCAAGCGCTTGGTGACCCGCGGCTGCGACATCATCCACCTCTCTCCAAAAGAATATGACCTCTTGGCCAAGCTTGCTCAAAACCCCGGCAAGGTTCTGCAGCATCGGGACTTGCTGCTTGCCATCTGGGGGCGGTCCCACGTCGAGGACACGCAGTATCTTCGCGTGTTCATCGGTCAGTTGCGGCAGAAGATTGAAGCCGACCCGTCTTCGCCGTCGATCATCCTGACGGAGCCGGGCGTGGGCTACAGGTTCATGGACGATGATACACTGAGGGTCGCGCCCCAAGGGTGATCGTTCTCACAGGTTTTCGCAGGTCTGCGCCGCATACGAGGGCTTGTCCGCACGCGGGTCTTTCACATCGGTTCTCTATACGCGAGGGCGCCATGCCAAGGGCGCGGGCCGAAACGAAGGCCCGGGTCTGTTGATCTGGAATCAACGGGGCAAAAAGGCATTGCGATGGTTCCCCGTGGACGGACCTGAGGCGCGAGCGCCCTTCCGGCCTTAGGTCTCCTTTACGCCGCTGGCTCTAATCCACATCGAAGCCTTACGCCGACCTGGGGCACACTTCGAACCGCCGCCCCGCGGTCGCCGAGCCTCATGCTCCGGCGCCACTCGCTGTCTCGTGTCCCCAATGCGCTCCACATCGCCGCCCGCCGATCCAACGACCTCAATGGCCTCACGGCCGAAGGTCAGCGCATCCACGCTGCGAGTGGCGGCGGGCGGCGAGGCCGTGCCGAGGCCCGGGCTCTCCCCGTTCGAGCGCGTGCTGGCGGCGCTCTACTATCGAGAAACCGGCGCGGCGTTCCTCCCGTACTCCGGCGAAACTGCACCCAAATCCAGGAAGTCCTGATGGATCGGCCCGTGGATCCCTTGTTCCTGAAAGAGGACGCCACGGTCAGGCGCTCTATGCGGCCCGCACCCACCGGCAGGCCGATACGGTGGTTGATTTCGTGGAGGTGGAGTGGCGGCGTGAGCGCCAGGACTGGATCATCAAGGGGATCGCATTCTGCATCGCGGTCGCAGTCGGGTTGGCCAAACGCTACGGGCTCTTCTAGCCCGGTTCACCCTCGCCAGGGGCTCGTTGGTGCAAGTGCGCCCCCTGCGACGCCAAGGCAGGGGTCAGATTTCCAGTTGGCTGCCGAGCTCGATTACGCGATTTACCGGGAGATTGAATGTGGTCATCGGCGTAGCCGCGTTGCGCGACATCGCGGCGAACAGGTGCTCGCGCCACAAGGCCATCCCCGGGCGCTTTGAGGGGACCACGATCTGGCGGCTCAGGAAGTAGGTGGTTCGCAGTGGCTCGATGCGCTCACCACGGTCGCACAGTAATTGCAGGCCTGCCGGGACGTCGGGCTCCTGCATAAAGCCGTAGCGCAAAGCCACTCGCGCGATGCCGCCTCCCATCTCGACCAGTTGAACCCGCGACTTTGGCCCAACGGTGGGACTCAAGGCTGTCTCCACGGTCAGCAGGTATACGCGCGCGTGCAGCACGTGATTGTGCTTCAGGTTGTGCAACAGCGCAGGAGGTACGCCTTCGGCGCTGCTCGTCAGATAGACGGCCAGCCCCGGAGCGCGAGTGACACGGCCTGCCGTCGCCAGGAAAACGTCTACTGGCAGCGCTCCCTTCTCCAGTTCCGCGGTCACGAGGGCGCGTCCCTTCCGCCAGGTGGCGAAGAGCAGGACGAGGAGTAAGGCCACGCTGACCGGGAGCCAGCCGCCGTCGCCAAATTTCGTTGCTGACGCCGCAAATAGGCCGATGTCGCAGGCCAGCAGCAGGGCGTAGAGGGGCGCGGCCCACAACGGATTCCATCGCCAGATCCGGAAGATGACGAACCCGATGAGAAGTGTCGTGAGCACCATCGTCGCTGTAACGGCCAGGCCGAACGCCGCAGCCAGTGCAGACGAACTCCCAAAGCCAATTACGAGCGCGGTCACGGACAGATACAGGGCGCCATTGACCGCTGGCGCATAAATCTGGCCCATCGAATCGCCGGACGTGTGCCGTATTTGGAGACGCGGCGCATAGCCCAACCGGACCGCCTGCTGGGTCACCGAGAAGGCGCCGCTGATGATCGATTGGCTGGCGATGACCGTGGCGACGGAGGCCAGCACAATGAGTGGGATAAGCCCCCATGCCGGGGCCATCAGGTAGAATGGGGATCGGATCGCCGATGGGGTGCCCAGAACGAGCGCCGACTGGCCAGCATAGCATAGGAGCAGGGCCGGCAGTGCGAGGCACAGCCACGCCCTCGCAATTGGCTTGCGGCCGAAATGACCCATATCCGCGAACAGCGCTTCCGCGCCTGTGACGGCGAGCACCACTGTCCCTAGGGTGAAAAACGCCCTGACAGGGTCGGCGACAATAAAGCCGATCGCATAGGTCGGACTGACGGCTTTCAGGACCAGGGGGTGTTCGAGGACCTGTAGTCCGCCTAGCACGGCGATCACCACAAACCATAGGACCATAACAGGACCGAACAGTGCGCCGATGACGCCAGTTCCCCATCGCTGGATAAGGAAGAGTCCCGCGACGATCACTAGGGTTACCGGAAGCACAGCAACGGCGAAGCGGGGGTCCGCAAGCGTCAAACCTTCCACCGCGGAGAGGATTGAGATGGCCGGCGTGATCATGGCGTCGCCATAGAACAGAGCCGTTGCGATAAGCGCGGCCGTTGCGATGGCGGGGATCATGGGGGATTTGCCGGCGACCCGCTTGATCAGCGCCAGCAGCGCGAAGCTACCGCCTTCGCCCCGATTGTCCGCCCGCATGGTGATCAGCACGTACTTGACGGTGACAACCAGGATCAAGGCCCAGACCAGCAGCGAGAGCACGCCAAGGACGTGCGGTTCGTCCAACGGCAAGCGGTGATGGCCGACAAAGCTTTCACGGAATGCGTAGAGAGGACTGGTGCCGATGTCGCCGAACACGACGCCCGTTGCGGCAAGCGCGAGCCGCCATGTCTTGGGGTGCGTCTTCATCTGTCGCCTGCAATCCTGTTCAAATCATCCTCCCAACCTAGCCGCCAGGTGATTATTCTCAGAGCCATCTGGATCGCCTGAACCGTGAGTAGAGGAAGAGGCAGACGACACCGATCAGGGCGACGACGACGAAATAGCCATACTTCCAGCGAAGCTCCGGCATGACGTCGAAGTTCATGCCGTAGATGCCGGCGACCGCCGTGGGCACCGCCAGGATGGCCGCCCAGGCGGCGAGTTGGCGGGTGATGGCGCCTTGGCGCTGCTGTTCGAGCAGGGTGCTGGCTTCGAACACCGAGGAAAGGACGTCACGCAAATCCTCCACCAGGGTGGCGACACGCCGGATATGATCAAGCACGTCGCGAAAGTAAGGGCGGACGTCGGCGTCGATGCAGGGGAGGTCATGGTGGTCGAGGCGGGCGATCACTTCCTCCATCGGCCCCAGAATCCTGCGAAAGCGCATAAGCTCCCGTCGCAATGTGAAGATCCGGGCGATCTCGTCGCGCACCAGGAAGGCGTCGAGGGTGCGTTGCTCCATCGCGAGCACTTCCTCTTCAATGCCTTCGACGATGGGCAGATAGCCATCGACGATAAAGTCCAGAATGGCGTGCAGGATGTAATCCGAGCCGTGTTTCAACTGGGCCGGGGCGGCCTCGAGATGATGTCTTAGGTCAAGGTGGGTCCGGGCCGAGCCGTGGCGCACGCTGATGATGTGGTCTGGCCCCACGAACAGGTCGGTCTCGCCGTAGCCGATTTTCGACCCTTCGAGATGGGCTGTTCTCGCAACGACAAAAAGCTGGGCACCATAGATGTCGAGTTTCGGCATCTGCCGCGCGTTGATCGCATCCTCGACGGCGAGAGGGTGAAGCTTGAACCGGGCCTCCAGGCCTTGCAGATCCTCAAGGGAAGGATCGACGAGACCGATCCAGGCGAATTCCCCCGCGGTCATGGCGAGCGAGGCGGCGTCAATACGCTCGATCTGGCGCACGCGCGCGCCGTCACGATAGATCCAGGCCGCGACGATCGCCATGTTGATGTCCTGTTCCGAAAGGGCTGCCTTTGATCGCCGCTATCGGGAGGACAGTAACGGCAATCTCTGAAGTCTCGCCCGCAGACCTTGTTTACGCGATTCGGCTAGGTTCGATTGCAGCAAAGCCTGTGCTGAGAGCCATGAATGCTCGGCGCTTCGGGTCTGAACAGCGTCCTTACAATATCTTTATAGCCAAGAGGGCGTTCAGCATGGAACCCTTAGGCGGTCGTCCTTATCCTCAGCCGGCTTGAAGCCTTGAGGCCGCTTGGGAAACGATGGTGACAACCTCTCTGAACGCCGATCATGTTCGGCCGACGCATCGCGCAACCTCTCTCGTTGGGCCTAGACACTGAGTGTCGCGACCCCTTGACCTATCTGGCCTAACCACGGCCTTGATCACGCCGTTCCTTGACGGCGCGATTGATACTGCGGCGTTCAAACGCCTCGTCGCCAGCCAGCTTGCTCAAGGCGCCCGCGCCCTGCTTGTTGGCGCCCAGGTCGCAGGGGAGGGGGCGACCCTCACGGATCGCGAACTGGACGAGCTGGTGGCCATCGCCGCTGCGGCGGTCGCCGGTTCTGGCGCCAGGGTGATCGCCGACGCCTCGTCCAATGCAACGGCCGCGACCCTTGGACGGGTGAGGCAGGCCGAACGCGCCGGCGCGGACGCGGCCTTGATCAGCGTGCCTTGGTACAATCGCCCGAGCCAGGCTGGGCTTTTGCAGCACTACCAGGCGCTGATCCATGGGACAGAGCTCCCGCTGGTGATCGGTCTGTGTCCGGCCCGCGCCTGTGCTGATCTCGAGCCCGCGACCCTCCTGACCCTGACCGGCTATATCAACGTCGTCGCGGTGATCGATGCTTCGCCTGACGTTTCGCGCATCACAACCCTTCGACAGGTCTGTCCGGGAAGGGTGCAGGTGCTGGCCGGCCAGGACCTCACGGCCCTGGGCGCGCTTGCCCACGGCGCGTCTGGAGTTGTTTCGATCAGCGCGAACGTCGAGGGCAGAGCCTTGGCGGCGATGGTGGCGGCGTGTCAGGCCGGCGACTGGATCGAGGCGCGGCGCATCCACGAAAGCCTCGCGGACCTCCACGGTCTGCTTGCGGCCGATCCTGTCCCCGCGGCCGCCAAGCGATGTCTGGCGGAGCGCGGCCTGTGCTCGGCTGAAGTCCGGCTGCCGATGACGGCCTGCGCCCCGAAGGAGGAGACCGCCTTGAAGGCGGTGCTTCGGCAGATTCAGTCTTGCCGGTCATAGCCGCCGTGCAAGCACCCAGGCTTGATGGAATACTTATGCGAACGGCTCCGGGGCGAATGGAATGCTTATGTCGCGCGCCGGTATGCTGGTGGCTCCCGAGAGGAGCCCCCGCCCGTGCCCGTCATCTCCGACCACGCGATCACGCTGCGCATCGATGACGACACCTGGGCGGCGTTTGCCGCCATGGCCGCGGGGCGGAGCGAAACGACCGCCGAGCTCTGCACCTATGCGATTGAACAATTCATGGAGCAGGCGGGCTTTGTCCCGGCCTGGGCGCAAGCGCCGCTGAACCTCATGGTGGCCCCCGCTTTGGACGGTGATGGGGTGTCAGGCCCTAAGGCGCCGGCATGATTCTCGGGCTCGACTTGCCGTGGGCGGCGATTGCGGTGACCGGCCTCAATGTCGCTGTGGTGATCGGGGCCACGGCTATCTTGCTCCGGCGCAGGCGCGGCCTGCGCCGGATCCATCGCCGACTTCAAATTCTGAAGGACCTGACCGACCTGTCGCAGCGGCCACCGGTGATCCACCCGCAGTCCATCCCGCGACGCCTGGACGGCCACCGCCCAGGCCGCCGGCGCTCCAGTCTCAGGCGGTGACCGGCGAACGGCTCGCACTCTTCAGGCCCGCGAGGAGGTAGGCGCCGACCATTTCAATATAGCGGGCGCCATCGTCCGGGCCTTGGACCCCAGACTTCACACCCAGAACCACGGTTCGGCCGTCGGGCTGCTTCACAGGCCAAAAGTCGTAGGTAGCCTTATCGAACGGAAACTGTTCGGCGCGGGTGGCGAGCCCGTTGGCGAGCGCCCAGTTCGCGGCTTCGCGGTCCGCATCAGCAGGTTCCACGCCTCCGGCAATCGCAGCTGTCGTCAACTTGCCGCCGGCCTCCACCATGACCACGGCTGGGGCGAAAAAGATCTGCGAGAGGGCCGCGCCGCCCGCCGCGCATAGATCTTCGGCCGTGCCTGCCTCCACGACGAGATGGGCCAGCCGGTGCAACGCCTCGGCGCGATGGGCCGCCTTTTGCGCTTCAAGGCCGCGGCGCCGGGATTGGGCGGCCACGGCGCTCGCGATTGCGGCGACGATGAGCAAGAGCGCGATCGCTGAAACGTCGGCGGGGGAGTCGACGCGCATCGAGAATTTCGGAACGGTGAAGAAGAAGTCGAACGAGGCGACCGAAGCGAGCGCCGTCACCACGGCCGGACCCCAGCCGAAGCTTAGCGCCGCGGTGAGGACCGGAAGGACAAAGATCAGCGCCAGGGTGGGCGAGGGGATGATCTGCTCGACCACGAACGCGACGAGGGTGGTTAGGGCGACGAGACCCGCCGCCGCGCCATACCCGAGCGCGGGGTTGGCCTTACTGATCGATGACGAAGGGTTGCTGGACGCAGAACTGGCCAAGTCAAGGTTGGGTGAGCTTTCAATGGTCATAGCCAAACTCCGCGGACCCCACCTAGGAGGCCAAGGCAAAGTATATTCCAAATCACCATAAAGGATCGATGTGGAATTCTTGCGAACGGTCGCGCCGTGACCTGATCCGGCGCCCGGCGAGTATCCAGGACGCCGGGCCATGGGTATTGAGCATTTTTGCACCAAGCCTGTGTCTCTCGACCAATTGGCGGATTTTCTGACATTCGCACGCTGACACTGCCGCATCGAGCCCGCGCCGCGGGGGGATATAGGGGCGGGGACATATTGCGGGGAAGGGTTGCCCTGCGGCCGAGCCCGGGTCGCGGCCGGCCCCTTTGACGCGCGATGCGCGGGCTCACACAGGGATTTTTTGGTCAAGGCGGAAATCACCGCGATGCCGGCGATGCACCCGGACTCTTCAGTCGAGGCAGGGGCCGCCCGGCCGACAAGCTTCGGTCGCGGCGGTGTACGCCACTAGATCGCGCCAGGCTCCAGCCATGAAGACGAAGTGCGCGCGCAACTCGAGTGTGGACGCTGTTTTTGCCGAGTGATCGGCCGCTTCAGCAAAGCTTAAGTATTCCAATGGCTTGAACATGTACGACTGTGCGCCGTTCGGCCTTAATGAGATATAGCCGAATTTGGTATTCTGCCAGGCGCCGCGGCTGACGCCGACCGCATCCTGCGCCTGCTGGCCGACCACGCCGGCGAGGTGGTCACCCGTGACCATCCCAGGGTCAGCGCGACCTTGCCGCTGACCGGGGAGCGCTTCCAAGGGGCCTTCATGCCCGTGGTCTCCAGCCCGGCCTTCGCGATCCGCAAACGGCCGGAGGTGGTGTTTACCCTCGACGAGTATGTCGCCGGCGGGATGATGACCGAAGGTCAGGCGGCGATCATCCGAGCGGCGGCTGTCGCGCGGCAGAACATGCTGATCGTCGGCGGCACCGGATCGGGCAAGACGACGCTGGCCAACGCCATCCTGGCCGAGCCCGCCTTCGCCGAGGATCGGGTGGTGCTGATCGAGGATACGGCCGAGCTGCAATGCTCGGCCGCGGACCAGATCCAGATGCTGACCAAACGCACGGAGCCGCAGGTCACCATGACCGACCTGGTCCGCGACACTCTGCGCCTGCGGCCGGACCGGATCATCATCGGCGAGGTGAGGGACGGCTCGGCGCTGGACCTGCTGAAGGCCTGGAATACGGGCCATCCCGGCGGCCTGGCGACCATCCATGCCAACAGCGCGGCGGAGGGTCTGACGCGGCTGGAGGATCTGATCGGGGAGGTGACCCAGCGGATTCCCTATCGCGCCATCACCCAGGCGATCAACCTGGTGATCCATATCGCCCGTGCGCCCGCCGGACGGCGGGTCCAGGAGGTCGCCCGCGTGACCGGCCGCGAGGGTGACGCCTATGTCCTGGAGGCGTGTGTCGAGGGGTAGGGGGCTCAATGGGGGGAAGGGTTTCCCCTGCGGTCGAGCCAATAGGTGCCTCGGCCGACCCCTTCGAGCGGGGACACCCCGCAACGCCCCGGATTCGGAGAGCGGCCGGCGGGCGTGCTCGGTCCCGCCGCTTCGCGGCTCCTGCGGGTCCGCCCCTGGCGGGCGCCTTTGGGGCGCCGCCGGCCGCTCGACGGCGCGTCCCGCCACGCGCGATGCGCGGGCTCCTTGCAGCCTTCATTTTGCGTAAGGGGCGGTCGCGTATCTGATCTGAGTATCCATCATCGTCACTCGGTCGATCCGAAGCGAGATAACGAGGGTGGGCTCGCCTGATGGCTCGCCTTGGTGTAGGATCAGACCATGAGTTCGACCACGCTAAAGCCAAAGAGCAAGGTTCCTGGAAGGGTCCTCGGTTCACGGACGTTCGCGGCGATCACCGCCGTCGAAGGTCTTCGGCTTGGAACGGCCAGTCGTAAGCGTCTTCAAGCCTTGAAGGCTGGCGGCCTGACGCCCGCGGAACGTCGCGAAGAGGTCCTTCGGGCCTATATGGAACTCAACAAGCGAAAATGACCTTCGGAGGCTATGACGCCTTCGACGACCCCTATTCCTATAGGGGCACCAACGTCCTCAAGAACCGACTCGGCACCCGCGATCCCGCGCTGCTTCAGGCGTTTGAGTTGGAAATGTCCGCGTTGCGGGCGGACGAGCCATTGCCGGCCGGCCGCTTCGGAACAGCGCACTATTGCGCAGTCCACCGCCACCTTTTTCAGGACGCCTACAGTTGGGCTGGCCGTTACCGGACGGTGCGCACGGCGAAGGGCGGAAACTGGTTCTGCTTTCCCGAGCACATCGCTCACCAGATGACGGTGATTTTCAGAAAGCTCGATGCCGAGGCTTTTACGGGCGGCGCGACTTTCGAAGAGTTCGCCCAAGCCGCCGCCGATTTTCTCGGTGACCTGAATGCCATCCACCCCTTCAGAGAAGGGAATGGCCGGTCGCAGCTCAGCTTCTTGCACCTGGTGGCGCTTCGCGCTGGCCATCCGATCGCCCTTGCCCGGGTCAATCCGCGGACGTTCATGCCAGCGATGATCGCCAGTTTCGACGGCAACCTCGCCCCGCTCGTGGCGGAAATCACCAGCCTGCGCGCTTAGCGCTCCAGCAGCTGCTGAGCGCGTTCGATGCGCTCCTTCAGGCCTTCCTGAAAGTCAGGGTCACGCCGGCGGTTCTCAATGTGCTCGGCGATCGCGGCGCGGATCACGTCCGACACGGCCCGCTCTTCAACGCCCGCAACGGTTTCAAGCGCCTCAGCCTGATCTGCGGACAGACGGATGGTCATGGCTTTTGCGTGTTTCATCCCCGCCACCTTGCAACCGAAACACCGGACTTGTCAACCGCATTGGTGATGTGGTATCTTGGTATCAATCAATGGAGGTGGCTATGAGCGACGGCAAGGAAGACAAGGGTTCGGGTGAGGATGGCGGCGACAAGGGTGGCGGTCATGGCGATGATCACGCGGTCAAGATCAAAATCGACCGCGCTCAGTTCAAGGTGGCGGACGAGGCCCTGACCGGCGCGCAGCTGCGCCGTTTGCCCGAGCCGGATGTCGGCCCGGACCGCGATCTGTTCGAGGTCGTCCCCGGGGGCTCGGATCGCAAGATCGAGCTCACCGAGGTGGTCAAGATGCGCGACGGCCTTCGCTTCTTCACGGCCCCCGCCCAGATCAACCCCGGCCGCGCCTGAGGATCCCGCGATGCTGCCTCCCCATGACGCCGAGCACCTGAGCGACCGGGCGCCGGATCACTCCGTCACTTCGGAGGCCGGGATGATCTGTGTGGTTCTGCCGAGTTTCCCGCTACCGCCCGGTTTCGACCGACTGTCGGCGGACCTCCTCCTGCGCCTCTCGCCAGGCTACCCGGACGTCCCGCCGGACATGTGGTGGTTCAATCCGCCGGTGCGGCGGACCGACGGCGCGGAGATCGCGGCGACACAGAGTTATGAGCGGCACCTGGGTAAGGAGTGGCAGCGCTGGTCCCGCCACCTCGATCCGGCGCAGTGGCGATCCGGCGTCGACAGCCTGCAAAGCTATCTGGCCCTGGTCCAAAAAGAGCTGCGCGCGGCCGCACCGGCGGTGGCCGCATGACGGTCACCCTCGTCCTGACAACTGACCTTGAGGCGCAGATCGCCGCCGCCGCCCGTGAGCCCCTTGAGACCGCGGGCGTGTTGCTGGCGAACCTCGTTGTCGCCCCGAACGGTGACCTGAGGCTCCTCGGCCATAAGGTCGCCTGGGTTCAGGACGGCGCTTACCTGACCCGTGAGCGGCACCAGCTCCTGATCGCCTCGGAAGGCTATGTCCCCGCCCTCGGCGAAGCCGAGGCGGCAGGCTTGCTGCCCATCTGGCTGCATACGCATCCTGGTGAAGATGGCGTGCCGCTGCCGAGCCGGTACGATCACACGGTCGATCGTCAACTCGCCGACCTCTTTCGTCTGCGATCGGGGGCGCCATTCTATGGTGCGCTCATCGCGTCGCCGCGCGGCCGCCACTTCGCGTTCAGCGGGAGTCTGCATCCCGACGATGGGCCGGTTCTGCCTATTGAACGGCTGTGGCAGGTGGGAGAGGACTGGCGCCTGTCTCGCTCCGTCGATGCCGCTGGTCCGGAAATCCCATCGCTCTTCGACCGTAGCGTGCGCGCCTTTGGAGTCGCCATTCAGGGCGCGCTGGGCGACCTGCGCGTCGGGGTCGTCGGGGCGGGCGGAACGGGGTCTGCGGTTTCGGAACAGCTGGTCAGGCTTGGCGTCCGTCACCTGACCCTCATCGATGTCGACACCTTGAGCGAGACCAATGTCACCCGGGTCTACGGCTCGACGCCGGCCGATGTCGGCCGCCCCAAGGTCGAGGTGCTTTGCGACCATCTTCACCGCATCGCGCCGGACCTCACCTGTGATGTCATGGCGTCCATGGTGACGCTTGAGGCGACGGCGCGGCAGCTTGCCGCCTGCGACGTGGTCTTTGGCTGCACCGACGACAATGCGGGGCGCCTCGTGCTGTCGCGGGTCGCCACCTACCTGCTCACGCCAGTGATCGATATCGGCGTTCTGCTTAGCAGTGATGCCGCCGGCCTGCTCGCCAGTATCGATGGACGGATTACCACCCTCACTCCGGGCGCGGCTTGCCTGGTCTGCCGCGACAGGATCGATCTGGCGCGCGCGGCCCAGGAATTGCGGACGCCTGACGAACGCAAACGTCTTGAGGAAGAGGGTTACGCGCCTTCTCTGGGCGGCGGTGAACCTGCCGTCGTGGCCTTCACGACTTCGGTGGCCGCCGCCGGCGTCGCCGAATTGCTGGAACGACTGATTGGTTACGGTCCCAAGCCGCGGCCCACAGAAGTCCTCTTGCGGTGGCATGAACGCGAAATCTCGACCAATACTAGCGCGCCGAGGGCGGGCCACTACTGTGACCCGGCCAGCGGCAAATGGGGGCAGGGGGGCGCATCGCCCTTCCTTGGGCAGGTGTGGCCGCAAGCATGAAGATTTCCTGGTGGCAGTGGTTGCCCTTCCAACCTTGGCGAGTCGTTGGCGCCGTCGAGGCGGCTGACGAGATTCCTGATCGCCTTCCCCGCAACGCCGCGGCCCTGGTCGGGTCCGAAGCCTTTCCCAAATGGATCGCCTTCGACTGTCCCTGCCGGACCGGTCACCGGATCATGCTGAACACCGATCCGGGGCGCCGTCCGGCCTGGAAATGCGCAAGCGTGTCCGGCGGCAGGCTCTCGATCGCGCCGAGCGTCGACTATGCCGACGGGCGACGCCGGTGCCACTACTTCGTGCGCGACGGCAAGATTCAATGGGCCAAGGACACCATCCGATGACGGACAAACCGAAGAGCGGCCCGAAGACTTCGGCAACGCCGTCAGCCCCAGCCCCAGCCCCAGTTCCGCCGGCCCCGGCCAAAGCGCGCAGTACGTCCAAGACGCCGCTTTTCGCCGCCAGTCATGCTGCCCGCTATCAACGGCAGGACCTCATCAAAGACCTTGAGGAGCGTGTCCCTGGTCGCAGGCTGCTTTGTTTTGTGGGGGGAAGGGAGGCAGAGATCGACCGTGACGACACGGCGGGGTTTGTGGATCTGCTCTACCACATCCATCCCGGCGATCATGTGGACCTGATGCTCCACACGATTGGCGGCGACATCGACGCCGCCGAGAAGCTCATCAAGCTCGTGCAGGCCAAGGTCGGCGAGAACGGTACGATCCGGGCGATCGTGCCGGATTTCGCCAAGAGCGCCGGCACACTGATGGCGCTGGGCGCCAACACCATCGTGATGAGCGACTCCTCCGAACTGGGCGCGATCGATCCGCAATTCTATTTGAAGGACGGTCAGGGCAACGACATTTGCCATTCTGTTCTGCGTTACCTCGACGCCTATCGGCAGCACGCGGAAGCGCTCCGGGCCAACCCGGAGGATCCGGTCGCGCAACTGATGTTCGATAAGTTCGATCCGAACCTGGTCCGCAAGTTCGAGGGCATCCGCGATCGTGCAAGCACCCTGGCGGAGGATCTGCTCAAGCGTCGGGGCAAGCCCTATTCGACCATCGCCGGCAACCTGATGGATATCGCGCGATGGAAGTCCCACAACCAGATGATCAGCGCACAGGACGCTGTGGAGATTGGCCTCGACGTTGAAGTGATGTCGAGCGAGGACGATATCTGGCGCCTGTACTGGGAGCTGTATTGCCACCTGAGCCTGGCGATCAAGGCCAAGCAGAAGGTTTTCGAATCCGCCTTCGTTTCCCTCGTCCTCTGAAAAGTCCGAGGAGGACACGGTGAGACAACATCCTGACGGACAGCTCTATTCGGCAAGCGATCTTGTCAATTTCTTGGGTTGCGGCCATGCGACGGCGCTCGATGTGCGCCAACTCACCGACCCGGTCGATTTCCCGCCGGACAGCGCCCAGACCGTGCTCCTGCAGGAGAAGGGGATTGAACACGAGCGGGCGTTCCTGGAGCAACTTCGCGCCGAGGGTCGGGCCGTTGTCGAGATCGCCTCGGACGGAACCCTGGAGGAACGGGTCGAGCGGACCTTGCACGCGATGCGTGGCGGCGCTGACGTCATCTACCAGGGGGCGCTGCTGTCGCGACCCTGGCACGGATACTCCGACTTCCTGCTCAGGGTTGAAGGCGTCGCGTCGGCGCTCGGCGACTACGCCTACGACGTGGCCGACACCAAGCTGTCCCGTTCGGCGAAGCCCAAGCACGTCATCCAACTCTGTGTTTATGCCGATCTGGTGGGGCAGGTGCAGGGCGTCATGCCAGCATCCCTCTACGTCTCGCTCGGTGACGGCGTTCAGGCCCGCGTCGCTACATCGAGCGTGCAGCGGTACTACGAGATCGCGCGAGGGCGCTTTGAACTGTTTGCCGCCGCCCCCGAAAAGTCGTCGCCAGAACCCTGTGGGCATTGCACTTACTGTCGCTGGAGCGACGCCTGCCACGCCGAGTGGGAGCGGCTGGAGCATCTGAGCCTCGTTGCGGGAATGACGCGTGGCCAGATCGACAAACTGCGCAAGGCCGGCATCGCCAGCTTGGGCAGTCTGGCCGAGCTTCCGTCCGATTTTGTAGTGCCGACACTCAACCCGGACACCTTCGCCAGGCTACGGGCACAGGCCGCCCTTCAACAGGTGAGGCGTAAAACCGGCGAAGGTCGCGTCGAGGTTCTCCCCCTCGTGCAAGGTCGGGGTTTTGACCGGATGCCGCCGCCCAACGCGGCCGACCTCTTCTTCGACATGGAGGGGGATCCCCTATTCGAGGGTGGCCTTGAGTACCTTTTTGGGTTTGTTCACGCGGTGGACGGCCAGGAGCGGTTTGCGCCGTTCTGGGCGCATGATCGCGCGGCGGAGAAGGTCGCCTTCGAGGCGGCGGTCGACTTCATCGTCGCGCACCTGGGCGCCTATCCTGGAGCCCACATCTACCACTACGCCGCCTACGAGGAGACGGCGCTCAAGCGCCTGGCGATGTACCACGGCACGCGGGAGACGGAGGTTGACGACATCCTGCGCCGCGGCCAGCTCGTCGATCTCTACCGCGTGGTGCATGAAGCGATCCGCACGTCGGAGGCGGGCTATTCGATCAAGAACCTCGAGGCCTTCTACCTGGAAGGCGGCCGAGGGGGAGAGGTCAAAACCGCTGGAGACAGCATCGTCATGTATGAGCGTTGGCGCCGGCTCGGCGACCAGGCGCTCCTCGACGAAATTTCTGCCTACAATGAACTCGACTGCCGCTCGACCCGACTGTGCCGAGACTGGCTGCTCGGGCTGCGGCCCGCCGAAGCGACCTGGCGCCACGTCGGCGAGGCGGTCGCTCCCACGCCAGAGAAGGTTGTGCAGCGCCAAGAGGCCGAAGAGCGCACAGCGGCGCTTATCGGCGCATTGATGGCCGGCGGCTCGGAAGCGGACCGCAGTTGGCGAGAGTTGCTCTGTCACCTCCTGGAATTCCACCGGCGGGAGGCCAAGCCCGAATGGTGGGCGATGTTCGCTCGGCGCGAGATGACGCCCCAGGAGTTGCTGGACGACGCCGCGTGCCTGGCCGAGATTGCCGCCGATCCAGGTCGCGCCCCGCGTCCAGATAAGAAATCGACGATCTATGCGTTCACCTTCCCGGCGCAGGACTTCAAGCTTCGCGTCGGTGACGAGGTCCTGCGGGCGAGCACAGGCGAGGCCGCGGGTACGGTCATGCTCATCGACGAGGAGAGCCGGCGCCTGGAGGTGAAGCTGGGGCCCTCGCGCACCAGGTTGGCTGACGGCGACAGCCTTATTCCCGAAGGCCCCGTTGGTGACAAACAGCTGCGGGAGGCCGTCTACAGGTACGCTGATGCGATCAGCAGAGGGCAGGGCGCTTATTCCGCCGTCACCGACATCCTCACCCGGCAGGCTCCCAGGCTGACGGGCCGGGAGGCGGGTGCTCCGCTGATTGGGGACGGACAGGACGTGATCGCCGCCACGATAGCGGCGCTTTCGGACATCGATCACAGCTACCTGCTCGTGCAAGGCCCCCCGGGCGCCGGCAAGACCTTCACCTCGTCCGAGGCCATCGCTGAGCTGCTCGCGCGCGGCAAGAGCGTCGGCGTGGCGTCCAACTCACACAAGGCCATCAACAACCTGCTGTCGGGTGTCCAGGCGGCGGCGGACCGGAAGGGCGTGCGGTTCCGAGGCGTGAAGAAGTCGTCGCGCGAGGATCAGCACGTCGAGGGCTGCGCATCTATAGAGAACACGACGGACAACAAACGCGCCGCCGATGGCGGATTCGGCCTGGTCGCGGGGACGGCTTGGCTCTTTGCCCGACCGGAGATGGACCAGCGTCTCGACTATCTGTTCGTCGATGAAGCCGGGCAGGTCAGCTTGGCCAACATCATCGCCATGGGCGTCAGCGCCCGAAATATTGTGTTGGTCGGCGACCAGATGCAGCTCGCTCAACCCATCCAGGGCGCACACCCAGGAGGATCTGGCGTCTCGGCTTTGGATCACCTGCTCGGCGGCCTGGCCACCGTTCCAGCAGATCGCGGGATATTCCTGGCCCAGACGCGGCGCCTTCACCCCGAGATTTGCCGGTTCATATCAGATGCGGTCTATGACAGCCGGCTGACATCCCACGACAGTGCTCGGGGCCAGGCCCTCATCCTGGCTGAAGGCCTGGCCGACCCAGCTTTGGCCGAGGCGGGCCTGCGGTTCGTCGAAGTCGCACACCACGGTTGTGCGCAGAGGAGCGTCGAGGAGGGGCAGCGGCTCAAGGCCACCTACGAGGCGTTGCTCGGGTGCCAGTGGGTCAACCAGAAGGGTGAGCTGGCTCCCATCTCCGCCAAGGATATTCTCGTCGTCAGCCCGTACAATATGCAGGTTGAACTCCTGCGGAGCTTGCTGCCGGCGGGCGCTCGCGTTGGCACCGTGGATAAATTCCAGGGCCAGGAAGCGGCGGTCGTCCTGATATCGATGGCCACCTCGTCCGGCGATGACCTTCCGCGCCAGATCGAATTTCTCTACAGCCGCAACCGCCTGAACGTCGCAGTGAGCCGCGCGCGCTGCCTTGCGGTTATCTTCGCCAACCCACGGCTGCTCGAGATTTCCTGCGGGACCATCGAGCAGATGCAACTGGTCAACACGCTGTGCTGGGCCAAGCTGTATGCGGCCTAGGCGCAAGGTTGCAGCGGCGGCTGCAGTTCGGCCGCCGACCGGCGGCTGGAGTGCACAGCGTAGCAGGATCGGCCAGGCATCCGACGAGAACGCTTCGCCGAGCGCAAGTCATCGACCGGGACGGGCAAGCGCTCCGTGGATCACCGGCGACGAACGACTGGTCTTGAGCAGATTGCACGCGCCCAAATTTGAGGTTTTGAACCCGCACGTGAGGGTTGCGCAGCTGTCGGTCCAACTGCTTAGCTGCTAGGTGGGGGGCTCATGACTCAGTCGTTTTTCGAACAGCCGATTCTCAATTCGCCCTACGAGCCGCCCCTCCGTCACCACGGGCTCGACGCGAAAGGCCAACCGCTCAACTCGCCGCCAGTCGAAGGGCGTCGGAAGTCCGAACTCATCTCGCCTGTGCCGTCCTCCAAGAAGCAGGGAAAGAGGGCGAAACAGGCCGAATTGGACCTCGATCTCTTCGCTGAGGAAGACGAAGAGGGTCAGGCCTACACCCTCGTCATCATCAACGAAATCCGCAGCTACGTGACCTCATGGCGCGGCCTGAACAACCCGGCGGACTGGGGCGTGACGCCCGTTACCCAGCGGCTCCTGCAATACTGGCGGCATCACGAGTTCGAATCTGTTCGGCCGTTCTTCTGCCAGGTTGAGGCCGTCGAGACCGCGATCTGGCTGACCGAGGTCGCGCCCAAACAGAAGCAGCACGCCCACCTTTGGAAGCATATCCAGGCCGCCAACCAGGCCGCCAACCCGGACCTGATGCGGATTGCACTGAAGCTTGCGACCGGCGCCGGCAAGACCACTGTGATGGCCATGCTGATCGCCTGGCAGACCCTGAATGCGGTGCGCTCGCCGGCCAGCAACCAGTTCAGCCGCGCGTTCCTCATTGTCGCGCCCGGCATCACCATCCGCGACCGCCTGCAAATCCTGCTGCCGTCACACCCCGACAACTACTACGCCAAGCGCGAGCTGGTGCCGGCGGACATGCTGCTCGATGTCGCCAAGGCCAAGATCGTCCTGACCAATTATCACGCCTTCAAGCGCCGGGAGGTGATGGAGCTGACCAAGGTGGGCCGCGCCTTCCTGCAAGGCCGCGACGCGCCGATCCAGACGACGGAAACCGAAGGCGCGATGCTCAAGCGGGCCTGCGGCGAGCTGCTGGCGTTCAAGAATGTCGTCGTCATCAATGACGAGGCGCACCACTGCTACCGCGAGCGCCCGCACGGCGACGCGGAAACGCCAATCTCTGCCGAGGACCGCGAGGAAGCGAAGCGCAATAGCGAGGCTGCCCGGTTGTGGATTTCAGGGCTGGAAGCGCTGAAGCGGAAGGTCGGCGTTCGGACGGTGTTCGACCTGTCGGCGACGCCGTTTTTCCTGCGCGGCTCCGGCTACCGAGAAGGGACGCTGTTTCCCTGGACCGTCTCCGACTTCTCGCTGATGGACGCCATCGAATGCGGCATCGTCAAACTGCCGCGCATCCCTGTGGCGGACAATTCCGTCACCGGCGAAATGCCGATCTATCGCGAGCTGTGGGAGCATATCGGCAAGCGGATGCC